>CAZREZ010000039.1:0-13663 GCA_964599115.1 uncultured Bacteroidales bacterium | reverse complement strand
GTGCATTTAATAAATCCTGTTCAGCTTTTTTTCGGTCAATTGAAATACTTATCTGTTCGGAAACAAATTCAAGCATTTTCATATCTGATTCATCAAAGGCATTTTCATCAGTATAACTTTGAACAGCAATAACACCCGTTACTTTTCCTTCAGTTTTAAGAGGTACCCCAAGAAATATTTCCGAAACTGTTCCAAAAATTTCAATCTCCCCTGATTTTTCCAACTTCTTTATTATTTCTTTGTTAGCCAATAGCGATTTTTGAGTTTTTATTACGTAATAGGTCAATGTTTTTCCTGCCGAAAAGGAAGTAATCTTATCCTTTTCATCTACAAAGAATAGTAATGAAAGTGTATCGGTATCACTGTCGTAAAGGGCAATATAAAAATTTGTTGTATCTATGATTTCTCCGAGTTCTTTTCTTATCAGGATAATTAATTTTTCAAGATTATCTGTTATAATAACTGCGTTGATAATATTGTATAATAGCTTTTGGATTTGCTCTGCATGCTTGTGCTGTTCCTCAACTTCAATGTTGTGCAATGCAAAAGAAATATCACCGGCTAATTCCATAAATAATGACTGTTCTTTTTTATCAGTAGTAAGTTCAGCAGGCAGGGAAACAGATAATACACCAAAAATCTTTTTGTCATATTCAAGCCGAATAGTCAATTCCTTTTCGCTTGGAATTTTTCCTAACATCGGACATCCTTTGCAAATAGAAGTATGATCTTCAATTAAAATAACTCCTGATTGCTTTAAAGCCCTTTTAACACATTCTACAGGTTCACCGTCTTTTAATACTTCCATTAATTGCAAAAAATCCTTTCCCATACCTGATTCTGAAAAAGATTTAAATTTTTTATTATCATCTGCAATTGCAATCCATGCACTATTATAACCACGTGTTTCGGTAAGAATATCACATGTTTTTTTTAATAATATATCTTTATTTCTTTCTCGTGCAATAAGCTGGTTAATATTGCGGATTGCATTCAAAATAGTATTTAGATGATGAATTATTTCTTCTGCATGTTTGTGCTCGGTGATTTCAAGTTGTAATTTTTTATTAATTGCTGTAAGTTCTTTGACCCTCTCCTGAATAAGTTCTTTAAGGTTCATTTTTTCAGCACGCAATTCATCTCCCGCTTCTTTTATTCGTAGCATAACATTTACTATTGCGGCAAGTTCGGCCGGATCATAAGGCTTAGATATGAATACGTCAGCACCATAATTCAGGCTTTTTATTCTGCTTTCCGTATCTTTTCTTAAAGCTGAAATCATAATAACAGGGATGTTTTTTGTGGCTTTATCAGCTTTAAGTCTTTTACAAACTTCGAAACCATCCATTTCCGGCATGATGATATCCAGAATTATAGTATCAGGATGTTCTTTTTTGGCAATTTCAAGGCCTTTTCTACCTGATTCTGCAAGAAAAACACTACATTCGGGCAAAAAGTCTTCAATTGTTGCTTTGATAAAAACAAGGTTATTCTTTTTATCATCAATTGCTAAGATTTTCTTCATTATTCCTCCTTAATGTGGACAATTCAAATCTTTTATTGCATACAGAGACACTTACATCACCAGAATTATCTTTTAACAAGATATTGAGCAAGTTGTTCATAATATTGTTTGTTTCTATTATGATAGGGTAATAGTTTTTGATACTTCCTGACTTTTTCAATTTCTTTTAGTTCAATAACATTAATGTCTTTCGGAAGTTTCTTTAAAATCTTGTGATATGCTCCTATGAACAGAATGCCTGTTTCATCCGGTCCAAGTGTACTTGCTATTCTTTGGGTAATGTATTTGTCCCTTTTTTTTAATAATCTTGATTTGGTTATCTTATATATGATTAATTTGATGATTTTTATATATATTGATTTTGCCTGTGTGATAGATTGCAAGCTTTTCAATTCCCTTTTTACCAGATTGAAATCTTCGGTCTTTATAATTTCGGCACCTTTTTCAATAAGCTTTTGGACAATTTCATAATTTTTACTTCCTGATTTTATACTTTCTTCAATTATTTTTGATGCAATCTCACCATCGGCAACCATTCCATCCTGGTATATTTTAATACCGGGAATATAAATATCAATGGTGTCAAAATAATAATCTATAGCTTCCCAAAAGCCATTTATAGTATCAATATGTTTTTGCCAAAACTCTTCGCCAAATTCTGCAATTCCTTTTTGGTTCAGTTTGTTTGCCAACGAACCAAGGTCTGCACTTGAATGAATGACAGGTACGTATATCAGGTTTTTCATGTTTATGCAAGGGTTTTGGCTTTAATAATCAGGGTGGCAGTTTTCTTATGCAATTGTGCAATAATCCGACAATTCGCACAATCAGAATTTTGACTATTATACTCCGTGCAATCCAATAACCGGTCAACCTCCTTAGATAGTTCTTCGGCATATTCTGCTTTGCCCGGGAACCGGGTATTATTAATTTTTGACTTAATGCTATTTAGATTACGATATGAATTCTGAAAAATTTCGCATCTTATCTTGCTGTTGCTTTCTTGATTTCTCATCTGTTTAAATTTTTTTGTTATTGAATGTTACAAAATCCCGAAGTTTCCTTTTGATTGTACATGTGATTTATTCTCTAGCTATAGGAGGGATTCTCTCAATCGTTCAATCTCCTCATCGTTCTCTTCATCATCCTCCATCGCCTCTGCGCCGGCCGCTTTGCACACGGTACTCAGATTTGCCATCGCCTGGTCAATATCGGTAAAATTCGGATTTTTATGCGCTAATTTCAGCTCTTTAAGTGCTTTTTCAATAGCAAGCTTTTTATCACTGGCGATTGTGTTACCAAATTCTTTTAGCTGTTTTTCCGTTTGGAAGATCTGCGTGTCGGCCTGATTGCTTTGATCCACCTTTTCCTTCATCTCTTTATCTTCACCAGCATGCTGCCGGGCTTCAGCCTTCATCCGGCGGATATCCTCATCAGAAAGTCCGGAGGAGGCTTCAATGCGAATCTGCTGTGATTTGTCGTTTTGATCTTTGGCAGTCACATGCAGGATGCCATTGGCATCAATGTCGAAGGTTACTTCGATTTTCGGAATGCCCCTGGGGAGAGGTGGAATTCCATCGAAGTGAAACTGGCCGATGCTTTTATTCTGGTTAGCCAATGGGCGTTCTCCCTGTAATACATGTATTTCTACTGAGGGTTGGCTATCGGCAGCCGTAGAAAAGACTTCTGATTGCCGTGTAGGAATCGTTGTATTGGCTTCGATCAGCCGTGTCATCACGCCGCCCTGGGTTTCGATACCTAGTGAAAGCGGTGTAACATCCAGCAACAATACATCTTTTACTTCGCCGGAAAGGACTCCTCCCTGGATGGCAGCGCCAACGGCGACAACTTCATCCGGATTTATACCTTTGGAAGGTTCTTTCCCAAAAAAGTCACGAATAATTTTTTGAACGGCAGGGATACGGGTTGAGCCACCAACGAGAATGATTTCATCTAAATCGGAGGCATTCAATCGGGCATTTTTAAGCGCCTGTTGGCAGGGTGGAATGGTTGACTGCAACAGGCTATCGACCAGCTGTTCAAATTTGGCTCGGGTAAGCTCCTTTACCAGGTGCTTGGGGACACCTTCAACCGGCATGATATATGGCAGGTTGATTTCAGTTTCCACCGAACCGGATAATTCGATCTTCGCCTTTTCGGCCGCCTCTTTCAATCGCTGAAGAGTCATGGGATCTCTACAAATATCCACGCCTTCGTCTTTTCTGAATTCATCAGCTAACCAGTCAATGATTACCTGATCAAAGTCGTCACCACCAAGGTGAGTGTTTCCGTTGGTGGCTTTCACTTCAAAAATACCATTCCCGAGTTCGAGTATCGAAATATCGAAAGTTCCGCCACCAAGGTCATAAACGGCAACCTTAATGTCCTTGTGTTTTTTATCCAACCCATAGGCAAGTGCAGCTGCCGTAGGTTCGTTGATAATACGTCTGACTGTTAAGCCTGCAATCTCACCGGCCTCTTTGGTTGCCTGCCGCTGCGAATCGCTAAAATAAGCAGGAACGGTAATCACCGCCTCGTTAATCTCTTGTCCGAGATAATTTTCGGCTGTTTTCTTCATTTTCAGAAGAATCATGGCCGAAATCTCCTGGGGCGAATACAGTTTCCCGGTAATGTTTACACGGGGTGTATTATTTTCGCCTTTTGAAACCTGATACGGAACCCGGCTAATCTCTTTCTGAACCTGATCATAGGTTTCGCCCATGAACCGTTTAATTGAAAAAACCGTGTTTTCCGGGTTGGTAATGGCCTGGCGTTTTGCAGGGTCACCTATTTTACGCTCACCGCTGTCAGTGAATCCTACTACCGAAGGCGTTGTTCTGCGTCCTTCGCTGTTCAGGATGACGACCGGTTCATTACCTTCCATAACAGCTATACAGGAGTTTGTAGTTCCTAAATCTATACCTATAATTTTATCCATTATAATGAATTGCTTTTAGCTTTGTTCCTTACATTAAATCTCCTAATGGCCCCAGATCGATATTCAAATCCTCATCAGTCAGGTTGAAAATTTCTTTCAGTTCTTTCATTTTCAGCTCTAACTTCATCAAGGTTTCACCCAATCGTTCTATTTCTTCCTCTGTTAATGATCCTCCTTCAAGCCGGCGCATTGATTGTTTTTCCATTAGTTTTCTTAGGAGTTCTATCAATGTAAGCACCAATTTTGCCAAACCGGATTCCACATTTTCGGGATTGGCATCTATCCTTGATGAAATTTTATTTTCAGGATTTTCAATCTCTCCGGAAAATTCATCAAGTGAGCCGGTATTTAATAGTATTTTATTATCTTTCATAACAAATATTACTTTATATTTATTTCAATGAAATTATAGGGAGGCCATGGGCCTGTTAAAAGAAAATCAATATTTTCATATTGTTTTTTTAGTTGAGTGATTTTATTAATAAAATCTATCTTTTTGTTCTTTTCAAGCAGGTAAACTGCATCAAGTAAAATGTTTTTAGTAGCTTTTTTATTGAGTTTATTTGCTGAACTCAATGGTACCAACTGCCGGTTAATATTTCCAATAATTTGTTCGGCATGATTTAAGAGGCTTTCTTCAAATCTGTGTTCTTTTAATTTTTTCAGCAGATAATTCTTATGGGGCGTACTATTCCTGAATACATCCCCTGTCCCGTAATTTTCGGTTTCTGCCTTTGATCTGATTTTTAAACTATGTTTCTCATAATCCCAGAGCACTTTTAAGCCAAATTCATATTTATTGTCAACATTCAAAAGGTTTTGCAAATATTTATCATAATTTTCTTTTAGTAGTTTATAAATAGAATCTTCAGTTTCTATTAATGTACCATATCTCATGGGCAACAAGGTATAGTTTGTCGTCAACTCTTCAATTACTCGTGCATAATCAATAGCATGTTCTTTATCAATTACGATTTTATTTCTGTTTATGTTACCAACAACTGCCGAAATATTTTTAAATGAAATAGTATATATTTCTGTGTTATCCAGTCCTTGAATTTCGGGCTTTATTTTATTATCATCATTAGCATTATGATGGCCAATTATTGCATAAACACATTTAATCTTATCCATAATTATAATTTCATGGTGTTTTCAAATCCGAACTATCAATTTCGCCACGTTTTAACTTTTCCATTGTCTCAACAGAACTTAATAAAATCCTTAGCCCGACATAAATCAGGTCGATATCAGCTACTGATATTACAATGTCGCCGTTGATGACAACACCTTTGTTTAAAACCCTGTCTAATATTTCCAGAAGTGTAATGTCTTTTGATTTATTTATTATGTTGTTCTGCATCTTGTTCATATAAATTAATGAAATTGAATGGGGGCCATGGTCCTGTATATTCAATCTTAAAGCCTAAATTTTTATATTCATTTTTCAGTAAAATAGCGGTATTAATAAAATCATGTACATTTTGTTTTTTTACTAAATACGCAACATTAAGAATCATTTCTTCTTTTTTCCCGCTTAGTTCTCTGGGCAGGAGATTATTGATCTGGTTTAATTCACTTTTTTCTTTTAATTTATCATAACATTTTTGGCCGTATATGTTTATGATTTTTTCAATTTCCTGTTGCATGATGTCGTTTTTTTTCTTTTCCAGAAGATATGCTTTTCCGGGTGAACCTTCCGCAATCTTTTGTTCCAGTTTTCTGATTTCTTCACTAAGCCCGGAAATATTACTCTTCAATATTCCTGAGTTATAATAGATTTTGGCTGACCATTCTTCTTTTCCATGAACTTTTTCAAGGTTTTTTCTGATTGAAGAGGAATGGTCATTTATAAATTTTTTCAGACTATCTTCAGAATTATATATTGTTCCGAATTTAAAAGGGATAACCGTATTATTTTTCGTGATAATACTGATGATCCGGATATGTTCCCTAGCATGTGTTTCTACCCAAGGCATATTGGAAAAATTCTTCTTCAGGTTTTCTTCAGAGAATTCATCAGCAGAAACATATTTCGTAATAATATAGTAATCCTGAAAAATAAGATATTTCAAACCGTTTTGCCACGTGATTTTTTCCAGTATCGGGATACTATCTGAAATACAATACACGTATATTAACTCATCACTATTCATATAAAAAGAATTACTGAGTTTGATTATAAAGCATCGTCTTCCGGTTTTTCATCTGATCTTTCAAAACCAATAGTTTCAAGGTTTTCATCAAGTTGAACAGAGTAAAAGGACCTGGTTTTTTTCGGCGGATAATCCATTGCTTTTAAAAATGAATCATCTTCATACACTTCTGCTTTAGCATTCCAGTTATCGTTAACTTTTTCGAGTTGTATAACTTTTATATTGCTGCCCCCGATATTTTCTTTCAGGAATTGAATAACGGCGTTTTTTGCCTCAATTAGTTTAGTCATAATTATTTCCTCCTTTTTTTTATGGTTATTTTTGTTTTACTTTTTTATGGCTTCTTGTGGTTTTTTTTCATATTAAAACCACAGTTCGGGCAAAATTTGTATTCATACATGAACCTCCACATTTCGCCACATTTCGGGCATTCTATATTCAGTGGTTGGCCACATTCGCTACAACATTTCTCAAATCCCGAGGTTGTTTTTCCACAGTTGGGACATTTAAATGCATTCATTTTTTCCTCCTTTATTTGTTAGTTATTTATTTTTAGATGCTCTTATTTTTTCCAACATTTCCAAATATTCTTCTTCTTTTCTGTCATATTCTTCCTCATCAATTTCATCCATTTCAAATTTCAACTGTAATTCCATAAGCCTTTCTTTAATTGTTCCCTCATCTGAAATTTCTTTCTCAAGTACTTCGTTTATTTTTTCCCCAAGTGAAACAACCATTTTCAATGGTGCAAGCAATATGTCATCAATTAAAAACATTTTAATTCTCCTCTGTATTTATTACAAGATTTACAAAATTATATGGTGGTAAAGTTCCAACATATTTGAAAGTAATGAGCCCTTTATATTTATTATCCAATTCATTTGTTAACTCATCCAATTCAGGTTCTTTCTCCTTTTTTATCAAAAATGCTGCATTTAAAATCATCCGTCCACCATAATTATCGTTGATTTTTTTATCCTCCGAATGGGGGGTTAATAATTTTAAAATATAGTTTTTAAAAAGCTCATTTTCTTCCTGTAATGCAGTTTCCACCATCTCGCCAATCCGCATTCGTTGATGATACGTTTTTTCCGGCTGTAAGTGGGCTATCTTTTCTTTTAGGGTACTGATATCATGATATTTTTCCAGAATATGTTTATAGATTGTTTCTTCCACTGCTATTGCTTTTAATCCCAATTCTTTCTTGCCATCCATCTCTTTTAGTAAATTACTGAATTTATCATAGTTTTTTTCAAGTATTCTCCTGATGGCCGAGTCTTCATTGGATTCTGAAATAGTTGAAAATCTTACCGGAAGTACCGTAAAATGTTTCATTACTTCTTCAACAACCATTTCATGAGCTGTCATATTTACCCGCCTTGCCTCGTATCGTATAACAGGTGAGTTGCTTACTATAGCAGATATGTCTTTATAACTAACGCCATAAACCATATCAGCCCGCTTACCTATTCCGATGGGACCAAAAGCAATCGGATCGGAATGCCTAATAATGCAGTATATGTATTTACCCTCCTTAATATTTTCCGTATTGTTCTCCATAAATTTTTTATTATATTATTTTCACGTTTCCCATTCTTCTGGAAAAATTTTTAAGTCGATAAAATTGAATACAGGTAACGGCCCTGTATATTTAAAATCAATCCGGTTAGTATATTGTTCACCAAGATCATTCATAATAAAATCAAATTCTTTTATCCTGCCGCTATTAACAAGAAAGGCGGTATTCATAAAAACAGCATCCCCGTTTGTTTTGTTATTTTTAAATTCGAATACGGTTCTTTTTAATGTTTTGGTAATTATTTCTGTTTCTGTTTCTTTTTTCTTTAAAAGAGCTTTCTCAACAATTTTACCGGCCTCTGTCAGTTTCTGTTTTTTTACATTCAGGTCTTTCAGTGTGTTAATTTCTTTTTTTATTTCACGGAAATCAGAATTTTCTTCACTGATTTCTTTGAAGATCACGTCAATATCTTTCCAGGCACCCCTGATATTGAGTTCAACTTTGTTTTCGAAAAATTTGAGAAATTCCAAAAATTCATTGTATCGGCGATCCAGCAAGTTTCTTATTTCATCAGGGGTGGTTGCAATGGTTCCAAATCTAACCGGAAGTACACTGTTGAATTCCTTCATTACTTCTTCGATAACCTTCTGGTGTGCCAGTATATTATCAGGATTTACGACAAACTTTGAAAGTGAATGGTCACTAACTACCATGCACAATCCGTTATGTCCGATCGTGGTTACCAGTCCACTTCTGCCATCTATTCCAATAGTCCCGAAGTTGTGATCATATTCCGATGCAATTATGCAATAAATATATTTGCCGTCTTTAATCATAGCTATTTTGTAATTTTACAAATGATGAGTTCTCCGATATTTTTTCTTTATTAAAATAAAAAATTTCTTCGTTTGATGATTGTTTTACTGCCATTGAATAATCCAGTAAGGTTTTATATGCTTTGTTAATTCTTTTAAATTTATTGTTCCTACTGTGTTTGTTTAAGCTTTTGTCTGGATGATGAATTTTTGCTTTTTTCAGATATGCCAGCTTTATGTCTTTCTCAGTTGCATACTCGCAAAGTTCCAGTTCGTTTTTTGCCATCTCTATCAGTTCAAAAGGCAACTCTTTTATTTCAATGGTGTAAAAACTATAACAGGGTAAAGGTCCGATATATTTAAAATTCAGTTCTCCGCCGAATACTTCATCTAATTGATCTATGGTTTTATCGAATCCCGACTGCATATTTTTATTAATCATATAGGCGTTATTGCTTATCATCTCGTCATTCATTACTTCATTATACCTGGTGTCAAAAGTAAAGGGCAGGAGAGAACTGTTAATTTTATATGCGTAAGATTCTTTCTTTTTATCCAGTAATTCTTTAACAAAAGCCCCAAGCTTAAGCTGATCGGACCGAGTAACATTTTCCCCTTTTTTCAGTAAGTTTTGTTTTAATTCATTTACAGTGGGCAAGGTGGAAATATCCTGTAATACCTTATTAAAATCAGCCCATGTAGTTGCAATATCTACTTCAAAATGGTCGTTTATTTTATCCATTACCTCCATAATAAGCGAATAGCCTTTTTTCAGAATACTCTTAACATCCGAATCATTATTCATAAAAGTCCCGATGCGTATAGGAACAATTATAGAAAATCCCATATCCATGATACCTTCAATCGTTTTTTGATGATTGATCAATAGTTTAGCCAACGACTCTTTGTTAAGTTGTGTGTAGTCCACAACTTTCATATCGGAAACTATTGCCGATATTTTTTGAAAAGAGATAGTATAAACACCCATATTCTCCAATTTTATAAATTGGTCGGCATGATAAAAATTAGGGATAATTCCATATATGTATATACCTTTTTTATCCATTTTTATTATTTATTTTTTACACTGTTTTGTTTTTTAACCAATTCTATCACTTCGTCAAAGTGTTTTTCCCGGATTTTCAGATTACCTTCTTTGCCATGATTTTTTTTGCCGGAATTTTCAATAAATTCACGTATTGCAAGAATAGAGACTTTTCTGCAGATGAATTCAATATCGGAACCCACCATATTTTTAGTCTCTTTTGCCAGCTTTTTAAGATCAATTTTTTTATCCATGGGTTTGTTCCGGGTATGGATCTCAAAGATTTTTTCCCTTGTTTTTTCATCCGGTGAGGGTAATTCAAACATCAGGTCGAACCTGCCGCTTCTGAGCAATGCCGGATCAATCAGGTCAATCCGGTTGGTCGCAGCCAGAACAACAACTCCTTTTAATTCTTCAATTCCATCCATTTCGTTTAAGAACTGACTGATAACCCTTTCCGTAACATTTGTCCCTGAACTATCCGAACCTCTTTTGGGAACTATGCTGTCGATTTCATCCAGGAACAATATGGTAGGGGCGGCCTGTTTTGCTATTTTGAACAACTCTCTGACACCTCTTTCCGACTCGCCAATGTATTTGCTCATCAGTTGTGGCCCTTTTACAGGTATAAAGTTTACACCGCTTTCATTGGCGACAGCTTTGGCAAGATATGTTTTGCCTGTACCCGGTGCACCGTAAAGCATGATCCCTTTCGGGGGAATGGTATTTGTTTTTTTAAAAAGGTCGGCATATTTCAGAGGCCATTCCACAGCCTCTTTCAAAGCTTCTTTAACCTCTTCGAGTCCACCTACATCTTCCCACCTTACATCAGGCACTTCAACAAATACTTCGCGAATTGCTGAAGGTTCTACTTCTTTCAGGGCATTATAAAAATTACTCATACTAACTTCAAGGGCCATTAGTGATTCATAAGGGATGTCAGCCATTTCGAAATCTATCTTGGGAAGTAAGTTTCGGAGGGCAGCCATGGCAGCTTCCCTGGCTAAGGCTTCCAGGTCGGCACCTACAAACCCGTGTGTAATTTCGGCCAGTTTTTCAAGGCTTACATCCTGTGCTAAAGGTACCCCGCGGGTATGAATCTCGAGTATCTCAAGCCTGCCGTTTTTATCTGGAATCGGAACGGACATTTCACGGTCGAACCTGCCTGGCCTTCTCAGTGCCGGATCAATGGAGTTTGGGATATTAGTAGCACCGATTACAATCACTTTTCCCCGCGATTCCAGTCCATCCATTAGTGAAAGGAGCTGGGCTACTACACGCTTTTCAACTTGTTTTTCCCCTCCCATTTCTTCCCGTTTCGGGGCAATGGCATCAATTTCATCAATAAATAATATTGATGGAGCATGGGCCTGGGCATCTTCAAAGAATTTGCGTAACCGAGATTCACTTTCCCCATAAAATTTACCCATTATCTCAGGACCGGAAATATGCGTAAAATAGGCATCGGTTTCATTTGCGACTGCTCTGATGGTCAGGGTTTTTCCTGTACCCGGGGGGCCGTAAAGAAATACTCCTTTTGGGGGATCTATTCCCAGTCTGTCAAACACCTCAGGGTATTTCAATGGAAGTTCTATCATCTCCCTGATGCGTTGTAACTGGTTGGACAGCCCTCCAATGTCCTCGTACGAGATTTTTGTGCTTCGTTTTTCTTTCGAACTGGCACTGTCCATGCGTATCTCCGTGTCAGAACTTATTAGTACAACATCTGACGGGTTAGTACTTGTAACGCTATAATCAACAGTTCTTGAGCCAAACAGGGTTGCCCTTACTTTATCTCCTTTAACTACCGGAATTCCGTCAATCAACGAACCGATGTATCTTGTGTCGTCCGATTTATATTGTGAGCCCGAAACCGTAAGCGGTTGAAGCTTGATATTAGAGGCTTTTTTAGTGGCTGTTTTTATAATTTTAACTTTTTCATCAATACCTGTCTGTGCATTTTCCCTGCTTATTCCATCTATCTGGATCAGTTTTTTTCCTCTTTCATCAGGATAACAAGGCATTACTTTTGCCGGGCTTTTGCGTTTGCCTTCTATAATGATAATTTCCCCTAGCTCTAACCCAAGAGCAGCCATATCTTTAGGATCTATCCTGGCTATCGCTCTTCCCACATCTTTCGACAAGGCTTCTTTTACTTTAAGTACCAATGTTTCTGTTGTATGCTCCATTATCCCAAAATTTTAATCTCTGTTTATATTAGTGATAGTCATCCGGTGGCTTTTTAAACTGGATTCATAATTATTAAAAAAGTAGTTTCTTAAGCTGATTCAGTTTATCCAATCCTGATATTTCCTCTGCCATCATTGGAATTTTAATAATATTAAGGTTCTCATAAAATTGCCCAATCTGGTCCAGGTATTTTTTCTGAAATGATTTCCGTTCTTTACAAAAACTGCAGCCTTCCGATTCCATCACATTATTTATTATTATTTCTTTTACTTCTATTTCGAATTTTTTCAGGTCTGTAAGTAATCTGTCGGTTTCCTTGATAGCCATGGATTCCGGGATGCAAACCGGAATAAATTCACATTGACTGTTGTCACGAAGTATTTTTTCAATTCTTTTTACGGTTTTTTTTAAGCTGAGTAATAGATTATCTACTTCATCAGGATTGTATTTTCCTGAAAAGCTTGTAAGCATGTATCTGTATTTCCACCTCATTTTAGCTGCCACTTTAATCCAGTCATCTAAAAGTTTTGGTGAAGACATAAGCCTTAAAGCATGCCCGGTAGGAGCAGTGTCAACAATGTATTTTTCAAATCTTCCTTCTTCAATGAAGTCTATAATAGTTTTGAAACTCATAACTTCATCAATACCCGGGATGGGTAATGACAAAAGATCGTTTATGTCTTCATCATCCAGGTTGGTAGATGTATCCAATAATTTCCTGAGTTCTTCTTCATTGTTTTTTTTGAATTGTAACAGGGCTTTATCAGCTACAATCTCAATGGCAGAAAGATTTTCCACACCTTTCACACCTTGAATTTTATAGCCTATTTGCTGATTCAGGCAGTCGGATATTGAATGTGCGGGATCGGTTGAAATAATGAGCGTTTTATAATTTTTGGAAAGTTGCAAAGAGGTAGCCAGGGCACAGCTGGTTTTTCCAACTCCGCCCTTCCCACCAAACAAAATAAGCTTAAGTTTTTCGTTTTCTAAACCTCTCAGTGCCATTGCAATTCCTTATTTTTTTATTCTTATTTCCAATATTCCATTGTTATACTTTGATTTTAGATTCTCAATTCTGCATTTTGATTGAAGTAACAGCTCTTTGCGGTACTTTCTGTTTTTGTTTTCAGCAATTATTTCCAGAATATCTTCTTTCAGATCAATTTTAATATCACTTTCAGCTATACCCGGCATTTCAACCATAACTATAATTTCATCTTTTTCATCAAAGATATCTGTCATCGGTTCTCTTTCTTCTTCAACTTTAGGACCTTTGGGAGTGTTTTTGATATTTCCGAATGTTTCAACTTTTGGTTTACCTCCAACCGCGGTATTAACTGAAAAACCATATACACCTTTCATTCCTTTTTTCAGGTGACTTAAATCTATTTCACCTTCTTCGCTTACATCTTTTAACTTACCGGCAAGGTCTATTAACTTACCAATGCCTGAGAAAAATCCTCCAAGACCCAAAC
>CAZREZ010000038.1:0-13694 GCA_964599115.1 uncultured Bacteroidales bacterium | reverse complement strand
ATAGTTAATTCACCTAATTCAGATTTATTAAAATACTGACTGCTCAAAATGTTTTTTATTGTATCAATATATCTTTTTAAAACCTTTTCAAATAACTGCTCATGATTGGATGTTTTTACCCTTTTTGAATATCCCAATGCGTCTAAATATGATAATAATGCAAGATTGTAGATTTTTCTTTTTTCTTCTTTAACTTTTGATATTTTATTAATTACATTTTTTTTATTGAAAAATTTAAATAATTCTGATGAATTTAGATTTATCTCTTTTAATAAATTTAAATTAATTTTTAATGAATCATATTTTGTCTTAATCATTAACTGACAGAATGGACTAATATCAACAGCTATAGAATTTATGCCCATTAATGCAGCTTCAATATTTGTTGTGCCACTTCCTGCCATAGGATCCAACACGGTTTCACCTTTTTTTATACCAATAATATTTAAAAGTCCTTTTATTAACTGTGGATGAAATTTTCCTCTGTATGGAAAAAGACTATGAGTTGCATATCCGGTTGAAAATTGTCCGTTTTTAAAATATGCTTTTGTTGTTGCAGAATAATTTTCAGAAAGAGCATCGGATAAATCTGAATAACGTAAAAAATGTTTAGAAAAATTTCCATTCACAGATTTTGTGTACGCAGTTCGTTCCAAAAAAATCTTTTCAGGTAATACTGAATACTCTAAATAAGCCAATTCAAATTCAAATAATTCAGTTACTGAGGGCAATAGTTCTATATTTTCACCAAATAAATTTTCAATAGATGATGGTATATTATTAAATCTTATCATATTACAAATTTACCAAAAAAAAGTAAATTTTATTATTATAAATTTATATTATCAGTGACTTACTCAAACACCTGCAACTCATGTAGTTTTTTATAAACTCCGTTTTGAGCTATTAAATCGGCATGTGTACCGCGTTCCACAATTTCGCCTTTTTTTATTACAATTATTTCATCGGCAAATTGTATGGTAGAAAGGCGGTGGGCAATTACTACCGAAGTTCTGTTTTTCATCAGTTTAAACAATGCATCCTGAACAAGTCTTTCGGATTCGGTATCAAGTGAGGAAGTTGCTTCGTCAAGAATCAGTATTGGCGGGTTTTTTAATACTGCACGTGCAATGCTTATTCTTTGCCGCTGCCCGCCGGAAAGTTTCATACCTCTGTCGCCGATATTTGTGTAATAACCCTTTTCCATCTTTGAAATAAATTCATGGGCATTAGCAACTTTTGCTGCAGCAATTACTTCTTCTTCATTAATATTCTCCATACCTAATGCAATATTTCCGAAAATCGTGTTATTAAATAATATCGGTTCCTGCGATACTATACCCATCAATCCTCTTATATCTGAAATAATAAAATCTTTGATTGGTGTTTCGTCAATTAATATTTCGCCTTTTAAACAATCATAAAACCGCGGTAACAAATCAACCATTGTTGACTTACCACCACCTGACGGACCAACCAATGCAATTGTTTTTCCTTTACCAACAGTAAGATTTATATTTTTCAGAACATCTTCCTTTTCGTATGAGAATGAAACATCTTTGTATTCAATCTTATTTTTAAATTCTTTTATCTGAACAGCATCGGGTTTTTCAATAATTACCTCGTCAGCATCAAACACTTTTTGAATTCTTTCAACCGAAGCCGAACCTTTTTGAATATTATAAACGGCTGTTGTAATTGACTTTGCCGGAGGAATTATTTGTGAAAAAATTCCAAGGTAAGCAATAAAAATTGCAGCGTCAAGACTGCTGCCGGGACTTAAAACCAGCTTGCCGCCATACCAAAGCACAACCACCAAAACACTTGTAGCTAAAAACTCGCTAAGAGGAGATGCAAGATCGCGTTTCCTGTATAGTCTTACCATTAATCGCGTATAAATATTATTCGCTTTTTTGAAATTTTTTTCTGTTACTTTAATGGCATTAAATGCTTTAATAATTCTTAGCCCTGAAATTGTTTCTTCTATGATTGACAAAATAATTCCCAGTTGTTTTTGTCCTTTTACTGATGTGCGTTTTAAACTTTTTCCTATCCTGCCTATTAAAAATCCGCTGACAGGTAAAAGTATCAACACAAATATTGTTAATTGGGGATTGATAATGAACAATGTAACAAGATATGAAATTATTGCTATGGGGTCGCGAAAGATCATTTCAAGAGAGCTCATAATTGACCATTCAATTTCCTGAACATCTGAAGTCATGCGGGCAATAAGGTCTCCTTTTTTTTGCTCGGAATAATATGATAAGGGTAAGATTAAAACTTTAAAATATAAATCATTTCGTAAATCTTTTACTACCCCGTTACGAATCGGGGCAAGAAAAAACATAGCAAGATAGCGGAACAAATTCCTCAGCAAATATAAAACAACTATGATAATACATATATACAACAAAACATCCATTTCGCCATAATCACTAATCATTTTATTGATCTCATAATAAAAATTTTCTTTAACAGAATCAAAGTTTAACCACGAAAATTCGGGAACCTCTGCAGGAACTTCTGTGGTTTTAAAAAGCATTTGCAAAACAGGGATAAACAATGCAAAAGACGCTAAAGAAAATAATACTGATAAAATATTGAATAAGATATTTAACATCGCATAAACCCAGTAAGGTCCAACATATCTCAATATTTTAAATAAATTTTTCATTCAGCTACAACTAAATAGTGTCCGTATATAAAGTTATTTATGCAAAGATAAAATTATATTACAATTATGTTATCAATAAATTTCCATTACAGATACTAATTTTTTAATTATTACCTTTGCAGCATGGAATCAAAAAGACAAAATAAAATTTCTAAACTCCTGCAGAAAGACCTTGGCGAAATTATTCAGTTGCAAAGCAGAAACCTTTTTGGCAGTGCTTTAATTACCGTAACTAAAGTTTATGTTACAAATGATATGTCAATAGCAAAAGTTTACTTAAGTTTATTTGCAACAAAAAATAAAGAAGAATTGATTGAAAACATCAGGCGTCGAACAAAAGATTTACGCAGAGAACTCGGATTTCGTGTAAAAAATCAATTACGTGCTGTTCCCGAACTAAAATTTTATCTGGATGATTCACTGGATTATATCGATAATATTGAAAGTCTGCTGAAATAATAAAGCACAAATTTCTAATTTCTAAACTTGTCCGCCCATACAGGTGGATGAATTTCAAACTGTGAACGGTTACAAAAAACTAACTTTAAACTTTAAACTATTTATTAATGCAATACGACCCAATAAAACGAAGCCTCGGTAAAATTTTTAACAAGACACCTTTTTTTAGAATATCATTTTACAGATTGCTTGATATTTTATTGCTCCGTACTTGGCATGTAAAAAAAGAAATTAAAGACTGGGCTAAAAACAAATCCGGAAAAATCAATATTCTGGATGCAGGCTCAGGCTTTGGACAATACTCATATTTTTTATCCAAAATCAATAACAATTGGGAAATTACCGGAATTGATGTTAAAGAAGAACAAGTTGAAGATTGTAATAATTTTTCCAGAAAAACAGGACTGAAAAATACTTTTTTTGAAACCGCAGATCTTACAACTTTTATCAAAAAAAATACATTTGATCTTATACTTTCAGTTGATGTGATGGAGCATATTTTAGAAGATGTTAAAGTTTTTGAAAATTTTTACCAATCGCTGAAAGATGGAGGAATGATACTGATATCAACACCTTCGGATCAGGGTGGCTCTGATGTTCATGATCATGACAAAAATGATTCATCATCTTTTATTGACGAGCATGTAAGAGACGGATATAATATTAATGAGATTCAGGAAAAACTAAAAAAGGCAGGTTTCTCAACAACCGAAGCAAAATATGTTTACGGAACACCCGGAAATATTTCATGGCGACTATCAATGAAATATCCTATTAAAATGCTGAGTGTTTCAAAATTATTTTTTATTTTGCTTCCTTTTTATTACTTGATTACTTTACCTGTTTTTTTGATTTTAAATTATCTTGATGTGAAATTGAAACATAAAACCGGAACAGGATTAATAGTTAAGGCATGGAAAGAGATGTCAAGATAAAAGATAAAAGTAAAAGGATAAAAAGTAAAAAGGAATTTGTATATCAGAACCTGAAACTTTATAACAATTAACATATAACTTATAACTATATTTGAACCTCTCGTTATTCATAGCAAAGAGATATCTTATTTCAAGAAAATCCCATAATATCATTAATATTATTTCAGGGATTTCGGTGATTGGCATTATTATTGGCACAATGGCTCTTATTGTAGTTCTTTCTGTTTTTAACGGTTTTGAAAAACTTGTTATTTCTCTTTTTAATACTTTTAACCCTGATCTTGTAATAACGGTTAAAGAAGGAAAAACCTTCAATTCAAATGAATTTCCATCAGAAAAAATTAAGAAAATTCCCGGAGTAATTTATTTCACCGAAGTTGTTGAAGAAAATGCCCTTTTAAAACATAAATCAAGACAGCATATTGTAACAATAAAAGGAGTTAGCGAAGATTTTGAAAAAATGAGCCGTTTGGACACAATGGTTATTGACGGTGAATTTATTCTTGAAAACGAAGAAAAAAATTTCACTGTGATGGGCGCAGGCGTGGCTTATTATCTCGGAGCCAATCCGAAAGATTTCACAAATCCCATCTCGGTATACATACCCAGAAGAACTAAAAGCACTTCTATGAATTTTGAAAATGCATTTAATAATCAGCTTATTTTACCCTCAGGCGTTTTTTCAGTACAGCAGGATTATGATTCAAAATATATTATTGTTCCTCTTAGGTTTGCAAAGGATTTGCTTGAATATACCAATGAGCTTACTTCAATTGAATTAGGTCTTGAACAGTATGCAGACTCTGATGAAATTCAATCGGAAATTCAAAATATTTTAGGAGAAAATTTCTTAGTGAAAAATCAATATCAGCAACAGGAACTGCTTTATAAAATTATGAAATCCGAAAAATTGGCAATATTTCTGATACTTTCTTTTATTTTACTTATTGCCACTTTTAATGTTATTGGCTCATTATCAATGCTTATACTTGACAAGAAAAAAGATATTGCAGTTTTATCAAGCATGGGAGCAAACAAAAAACTGATAAAAAGGATTTTTCTGACAGAAGGGTTACTTATTTCAATTATTGGTGCAATTCTCGGACTGACTTTAGGAGGAATTTTATGCTGGTTGCAACAAAGGTTTGGAATAATCAGCCTTGGACCCGGCGACGGTTCTTTCGTTATTGATGCCTACCCCGTACAAATGCAAGCATTGGATTTTGTTTATGTTTTTATTACCGTGTTTTTAATAGGAATGGTAGCAGCCTGGATTCCTGTTAAGCAGATATCAAAAAAATATTTGAGTCAAAAGCTTCAATAAATTCTAAAGTTATAAGGTTCAAAGTTCTGAAAACTTTCGTTGGGATATGGAAGATGATATTCAAAAAAATTATTCCAAATTTAAGGCAACTATTTTTTTATCATATTTGTCTATGTAAATGTTAAAGAAATTATGTTAACATCTACATATATTTTTTACATTTGCAAATTCACTTAAACAAAAAATAATCATTCGAAATTAATTAATTAATAAAATAAAAAATGAAATATTCTATCAATTTCAAGAAATTAAAAACTATTCAATTAGTCCTTTTGTCAGGATTTTTTCTGTTTTCGTTCAGCACGTTTGCTGATAATATTAACTTGACGAAAAATAGTGAAACATCTTTAAAGATCAATGAAAACACTTATTCGAAATTAAGCTTATCAAATAAAATTTCTGAAATAAAAACTTTAGAGGTAAACACACCCGAAGGCGTTTTTACAAAGCTTTACATAAGTGGTTACACAAAAAATATTGATTTCGGAAATCCTTTACTTCCTGTGAAAAGAAAGTTAATTGAAATTCCTGTAGGAGCTAATCCCGTTATTAAAATAAATTCATTTACAGTTAATGAACATAATCTTTCTGATTTAAACATCACTAATAAACTCTTTCCTGCTCAACCTCCGCAATCAAAAAGCATTGACGAGCATGAGTTTATTATCAATCCAAAAGCATATCAAAATAATTCTTTTGGTAATAAAAAATTAGCTTCTGTTGAGGTTCTTGGATATTTGCGCGGAACCAGAATTGCGAGAGTTGATATTTCACCTGTTCAATACAATCCGGTTACTAATGTAATTCGTGTTTATGAAAACATCGACTTTGAGATTATCTTTGAAAATGCTGATATTACAGCTACTAAAGAAATGAAAGTAAATTATGCTTCTCCATATTTCAAATCCGTGAATCATCAATTATTCAACTATAAACCAGTCAGCACTCGTGAAAACTTCATGAGATATCCTGTAAAATATGTAATTATTTCCGATCCAATGTTTGAAGCTCAATTACAAGCTTTTATTGAATGGAAAACCAAAAAGGGATTCACAGTTATTGAAGCTTATACTGATGATCCTGCCGTAGGAACTACTACATCCTCAATCAAAGCTTATATCGAAGGACTTTACAATGCGGGAACACCGGAAGATCCTGCTCCATCATTTATTTTATTCGTTGGAGATATTCAGCAAATTCCTACCTGGAGCAATGGAAACGGTGCTACCGACAGAAACTATTGTGAATTTACCGGTGATCTTTTCCCTGACATTTATTATGGAAGATTTTCTGCTCAAACTACTGATCAACTTCAACCACAAATTGACAAAACTTTACAATATGAACAATACCTTATGCCTGATCCTTCATACCTTGAAGAGGTGGTTATGATTGCAGGAATGGATGGATCACATGGGTATGATTGGGGTAATGGTCAGATCAATTATGGAACAATTAACTATTTTAATGCTGACCATGGGATATTATCACATACATATCTGTATCCAACATCCGGAAGCAATAGTGCTCAAATAATCCAGAACATCAGTGATGGTATAACTTTTGCAAACTATACAGCTCATTGCGGTCCAAGTGGTTGGGGAAATCCTTCTTTTACTATATCCGACATTTCGGGTTTGCAAAATCAGGATAAATATGGATTGCTGATTGGCAACTGCTGTTCATCAAGCGAATATCAACAAAATGAATGTTTTGGTGAAGCAATTGTAAGAGCAGAAAATAAGGGTGCTGTAGGTTATATTGGCGGTTCGAACAGTACCTACTGGGATGAAGATTATTATTTCGGAGTTGGAGTTGGACAAATTTCAGAAAACCCACCTCCTTATGAAGAAACTACTTTGGGAAACTATGACAGATCTTTTCACGATCATGGTGAAGATTTTGGTGAATGGTATGTTACACAGGATGAAATAATTTATGCAGGAAACTTAGCTGTTACCGAAGGTTCTCCTTCATCAGCCGAATATTATTGGGATATCTATAATATTCTTGGCGACCCTTCATTAATGATTTATTACTCCATACCTCCTGAATTATCAGTTTCCTACGATCCGCTTATGCCGATAGGATCTACTTCTTTTACTATTAATACCGAAGCTTATGCTTATGTTGGAATATCCAAAGATGGCGTATTACACGGTGCTGCCCTCGCCGATTACTTAGGAATAGCCGTTGTGCCACTTACTCCGATTACAGTACCGGGCGATGCAGATGTTATAGTTACCAAGCAAAATGCACAACCTTATATTGGAACTGTTGAAGTTGCTTCACCCGAAGGACCTTATGTTATACTTTGCAGTTTTGAAATTAATGATGAATCCGGAAATAATAACGGACTTGTTGATTTTGGTGAAAATATTACACTGGATATTGAGCTGGAGAATTTCGGTAATTCTGACGCAATAAATGCATCAGCAACACTTTCTACAGAAGATACTTTAGTAACTATTACCGACGATTTTCAGGAATGGGGAAATATTGCCGCACATGATTCTGCAACACAGGAAGATGCTTTTGCTTTTACTGTTGATGAATTAATTCCCGATCAACATGTAGTTAATTTTGATATGCTTATTGAAGATGATACCAAAGAAACATGGAATTCTTCATTTACTATTATCCTGAATGCTCCTTCTCTTGCAGTTGGAAATCTGGTAATTGATGACAGTAACACAGGAAATGACAATGGCAGATTAGACCCGGGCGAAACTGTTGATTTAATTATTCCAACTTCAAACATAGGACATTCTGACGCACTGAACACCACAGCTGATCTGTTTTCTTCAAGCGGTGATATCACTATTAATAACAGCACTTTTGAATTGGATACATTAGCTTGCGAACAAACAAAAAATGCAATTTTTAACGTAACAATAGGTGATGATGTACCGGTAGGTACGACAATTGAAATTGAATACACAGCAACTTCCGGCATCTATACTGCCGAAAAAACTTTTGTTCCTACCGTAGGAATTATTCTTGAAGATTTTGAAACCGGAACCTTTGAGAATTTCGGATGGACTTTTGCAGGTAATGCCGACTGGGTCATTTGCGCAACTAATCCTTATGAAGGTGAATACTGTGCACAATCAGGCAATATTGATAATGAACAAACATCAGTACTTTATACTATTGTAAACGTTATGGCCGATGATTCAATTTCATTCTATAAAAAAGTATCATGCGAAGATGATCCATGGAACAACGATTATGATTATCTTGTATTTTTTATTGATTATGTTGAAATGGGAAGATGGGATGGTGAAGTTGCATGGAGCAGGGAAGCTTATCCTGTTACTGCAGGCGAACATGAGTTCAAATGGGTCTACAGCAAAGATTATTCTTTAAGTACCGGAGAAGACTGTGCATGGATAGATTATATTATTTTCCCGCCTGTGGATGAATATGTTTCTGTTAAAGAAATATCCGACCAAAAAACAAACTTCAACATCTATCCTAATCCAATGAATAATTCGGCAAATATCATTCTTTATTTAGAAAAAAATACTTCAGTAAATATTGAAATTTATAATTCAATCGGGCAAAAAGTAATTGATATTGTTAGAAATTCCAATATGAAAAGCGGAATACATAGCTTCAAGATTGATGCCGCTTCATTACAGGAAGGTCTTTATTTCTGTGTTTTAAATTCTGATAATAATATAACAACTAAGAAATTAATAATTTTAAAATAATATTCATTTATAATAAATAATTAGCATGAAAAAATTAGCATTAACTTATGTTTTACTTTTTAGTTTTTTTAGTCTATTTGCCTCAAAAGATTACGAAGTAAATTTCAGTCAACCTGAAAGCAACACCTATGTTCTTAATTTCAATTTGGAGAATTATCAAATATCTGAAATTAAATATGATGGAGTTACATACAGCACATTACAATTCGGCAGTAGTGTATTTACCAAACGAAAAGGTTTTGCCCAATTGCCTTTTATTCATGCAGCAGTGCAATTGCCTGCAAAAAAAAATGTTGACATTATTATTACGGGTTTGGATTATGAAGAATACTCATTGACACACCCGTTGTTACCGTCTCGTGGAGTAATTTACAGGGATCAGGATCCATCAACCATTCCATACATTATTGATCCAAGGTCAATCGTTGATAACTGGTATCCTGAAAATCTTGCAACTAACACCGAACCATATATAATTAAAGATGTCAGAGGTACTACTGTTTATGTTTATCCATTTCAATACAATGCAAAACAAAAAGTCTTAAGGGTATATAAAAATATTAAAGTTGAACTGGTTGAAAATAACACAACTCCGGTTAATCCTTTAAATGTTGAAGCAACAAATATACTAAGCGAGATGGATGCCATTTACAATTCGGTATTTATCAATTATGGCCTTAACCACGATGATTTGACCATAGCTCAACATGGTGACATTCTGGTAATTTGTACCGACAGGGATGAAACTGTAATAGACCCTTACATTCAATGGAAAAAGGAAAAAGGATATAATGTAACCAAGGAAGTTGTAGCAACAGGAACCATGGTAAAAACAATAATTCAGAATGCATACAATCAAAATAATGACCTTTTATATGTTCAGTTAGTAGGCGACTGGGCTGATATAAAATCCGAAACATTAGGAGGGAATCCGATGGATCCGCAATTAGGCTGTGTAGTTGGCACAGATGATCAACCTGATATTTGTATTGGAAGAATTTCAGCGAATACAACCGGCGATGTTACAATCCAGGTGAATAAAATAATTAACTATGAAAAAAATCCGGAAATGGGAGCGAGCTGGTACAAAACTGCAACAGGAATTGCTTCTAATCAAGGACCTGGAGATGACAACGAAATGGATTATGAACATAATGACACCATCTGGGCATGTAAATTAGATCCGTTAACTTTTGATTCATATAACGCTATTTACGATCCTTCTGCTTCAACCCCTGATGTTACTAATGCTGTTGAAACAGGTACAAGCATCATTAATTATACAGGTCATGGCTCTTCAACTTCTTGGGGAACAACAGGATTCAGCAGCAGTAATGTAGCTAATCTCACTAATGGAAACAAGCTGCCATGGATTGTTTCAGTTGCATGTTTTAACGGAGTATTTCATGAGGGAACATGCTTTGCAGAAGCATGGCTCAGACACGACGGAGGGGGTGCTGTTATGATGTTAGCTGCAACTATCAGTCAGCCATGGGACCCACCGATGCGAGGTCAGGATTATTTTATGGATGTTATGATTGGTGGGTATGATTATGATATACACCCAACTCAAAATGGCATTAACACAAATGAACAAAGAACAAGCTTAGGTGCAATTGTTTTTAACGGGCTTGTATTAATGACAACAGAATCCGGTACTTCAGACGACTGGGAAACAGCAAAAACATGGACAACTTTCGGTGACCCTTCAATGCAAGTGCGAACAGATACTCCTGCCGACCTGACACTTTCAAACGAAGTAATAATGGTAGGAATTCCATTTACTACAACTGTAACAACAGCATCAGGTCCGGTTGAAGAAGCAATGATTACTTTAAGCCAGGGTGATGACTTTTTTACTGGAATTACAGATACAACAGGAACCGTTTCAATTACGCACTCATTAACTCCGGGTGATGCCTTAATGGTTGTTACGGCATTTAATACCGAAACAATTTACCAGACTGTCACCATTGTTCCTTCTAATGGACCTTACATTACGTATGCAACACACAATGTTAATGATTTACAGGGAAATAACAATAGTTTGGTTGACTATGGCGAGTCTGTTTATTTAACTGTTGAGCTTACAAATGTTGGTAATGGAGATGCAAATAATGTTGATGTAGTTTTATCTACCGAAGATGAATACATTACAATTACCGACGGTACTGAAAATTACGGTAATATCCTTACCGGTGATTCTATTTCTGTTTCTGATGCTTTTGCATTTGATACACATAATGATATTCCTGATAATCATTTAATAGTTTTCAATATTGAAGCAACAGGAACAGCAGATGAAACATGGTCAAGCAGTTTTTCAGAAACAGCACATGCCCCTGTTCTGGAATTTGGAGGTTTCACAATTGCTGACCCATCAGGAAATAATAACGGTAAATTAGACCCGGGTGAAACTGCAGAAATCACTATCGAAACCTATAATACAGGCTCATCAGAAGTTTTTGAGGTTTATGGCGAATTGCTTACAAGTAGCGTATATATTACAATTGAGGAAAGCACATTATTATTTGGCGACATTGCAGGAGGTTGTTCAGCACAGCAGGTTTATATTGTTACTGCTGATAATGAAACACCTGCCGGACATCAGGCAAGCTTTGAAATTAATTATACTGCAAACTCAGGAATTACAGGAAACGGTTCATTTTCTATTATAGTAGGACAAATTCCGGTGTTTATACTTGATCTGGACGGTAACAACAACTCATCTCCCGAAATGATAATATCTCTTGAAAACTTAGGAATTACTCCCGAATATTCAACTTTTTTCCCTGAGAATCTTAACCTTTACTCTTCAGTATTTTTGTGCCTTGGCATATATTTTAATTCTACTAATCATGTTTTAACTGATATAGAAGGTCAAATTCTTGCAGATTATTTAAATGATGGAGGTATGCTTTATATGGAAGGCGGTGATACATGGGCTTATGATAATCCTACTCCGGTTCATGAGATGTTCAATATTAATGGAACTGACGACGGTACTGATGATTTGGGACCAATAAACGGACAAGACGGCTCACTTGCCCAGGGAATGACTTTTGACTATTCAGGTGATAATAGTTATATGGATCATATTTCACCTATTGATCCGGCTGTTTTGGTATTTGAAAATGCTGCACCGATATATGGATGTGCCGTTTCTTTTGATGCAAGTGATTATAAAACAATAGGTGCTTCATTTGAATTCGGCGGACTTGATGACGGATCAGATGGAACCAAAGACGATCTAATGATTGCAATACTTGATTTCTTCTGTATTGAAAATATTTACACAGGTATTTACGATGATAATTTAATTCATACCCCTGAACTCGGAAATAACTATCCAAATCCTTTCGTATCACAAACAACAATAGGATTTGAACTAAAAGAAAACACCAAAGTAACTCTTGAAATTTATAATATTAATGGTCAGAAAATTAAAACTTTGGTCAATGAGATAAAAAATAAAGGATTTCATAAAGTGAAATGGAATGTTGAAAGCTCTGTTCCCGTAGGAATATATTTCTATCAGTTAAAAACCGGAGAAACCACAACAACCAGGAAGATGATTTTAATGAAATAAATTCATATTACCAGAGAACAAAACACATCAAAAAAAAAGTCGTCAGGTAGGGCGGCTTTTTTTTAACATATAGTTGCATATTGATACATTATGTATTATATTTGCAACAATAAAAACTTATATTAAATTAAATAAAAATCATGTCAATAGCAGTAAGAGTTTCAAATTTTTTATTAAACGAAGCCAGAATTTTCAGTAAAGTTGATAACCGGTCTGTTACAGGTCAAATTGAGCATTGGGCAAGAATAGGCAAAATTACAGAAGAAAATCCCGATTTAACATATAGTTTGATTAAAGAAATTATAATTGGATTGGAGGAACTGGATCAAGGTTTATCATCTGAATATAAATTCGGATAATAGAATATGAAAATTATACAATCTCGCTCATTTAGAAATAAAATCAAGCGGTTTAAAAAGCAAGAAAAAGAATTACTGGATAATCAAATCCGCATAATTTTTAATAATCCCGCAATTGGCGATAAAAAAAAGGGGGAACTCCGGGATATTTATGTTCATAAATTTAAAATAAAAAATATACAGTATTTATTATCTTACCGGTTTAGTAATGAAGTTCTTGAGCTTATTATGATCGGGCCTCATGAAAATTACTACCGTGATCTTAAAACATTCATGAAATCACAATAATATAATTCTAAACCTTAATGGTAAAGCATATTTGAATAAGAGTTAATTCAAAAATAACTTTGCAAGTATTCAGAATTTTCGTTGTGTTATTCCTGTTTTCAGCACAAATAAATAAAGTTGAGTGTTTCAATGTATAAAATTCAAAATAACAATATAATAGGCCAATCTTTCAATACCCCACTGACCTTTTAGAATTCTTTTAGAATCTCTTGCTGCAATAAAAAGCGAGGGCATTGTGTTAAGCAATCCTTGAGCGAGCTTAATGGTTAATTTTAGAAATATGCAAATAAAAATAATTAAAATATCCCGAGATTTACTTTTGTGAAAAAGTGAGCGGCTTGGATTGC
>CAZREZ010000037.1:0-13754 GCA_964599115.1 uncultured Bacteroidales bacterium | reverse complement strand
AATTGTCTATCTGGGCTTGCGTTGTAAATGTAATTCCTTCAGGCAGGCAGGGTTGGGATGAAACAATAGCCTGGATGATGAAGGTTAAAACGATAAGTAAAGTTAATTTTTTCATGATAGTTAATTTTTTGGTATTTCCATTATTTTAGTTGAAAAGACTGTTCATAAAGATTTACGGATTACGTCTCTCGTCTTCGCTCGAGATGACATTAATTACGGATTACATTTTCCGTCTTCCCGATTCGTTAATTTATTATACTATGCTATTATCCTCTAAAACTTTGTTAAAAAACAAAGTTATTTAGCAAATCCGCAATTAGATCTGCAAATCCACAATTAGTAAGCGATTGCTGAATAACATGTAACTTGCCAATTATGACGCTATGCTTTTATCTTATTACCAAATTTTCTTAATCATAAATCTAAAATCTAAAATCTAAAATCTCAAATCTAAACTATTCCCTACCTTATTACCAATTTCTCTCTGATTTTCGAACTATTAGTAACCAATTCAAGAATATACATTCCCTGCAGTAGTTTTGAAACATCAATTGTATTAGTTATTCGTTTTTCATGTAATACTTTCTGTCCAATCTGGTTATAGATATTTACTTCTTTTATAATTGTTCCATTCTCAACTAAAATAAAAATCTCCTTTTTTGCAGGATTAGGATATATCGAAATTTCAAACTCAGCATTTATATTTGGAACCAAAACAGACTCACAAGCTTCTTCCACTTCTTCCTGGCTATCACAGCCTGTTGCATTATCATGGATTTCAATAACTCCGTTTGGATTGGCCAGATAATCACAAACACTTTGTACTTTGCATGTAGATAATGAAGAATTATCGGTTATAAATAAATCACTGATTGAGTTTGCATCAATATTTTCCAATTCTGTCAAACTAAGCAGGGCATCGTTTTCTACAATTGAAAGTTCTCCTCCGATGGAAGTCACATTTTCCAGTCCCCTTATGCATGTCAGGGAATCGTTGTACCAAATATAAAGGCTTCCCCCGATAGTTGTTATAACATTTAATTCGATTAAATTGGTTATATTACTTCCACTTATTTTAACATACCCCTCTAATTCAGTACATCCGGGGTAGTTAGCCTGAAAATTGTTAATTTCGGTTTGCATGTGAAAATAATAGTTACCATAAGGGAGACATGGTAAAGTAATCCCACAGGCATTTGCCACTTCAGGTGGATTGTTGCAACCTGTTGCATTACCATAGATATTAACTGTTCCGTTAGGATTGGCTAAATAATTACAAATACCTTGCACTTCACAATTGGATAAGGAATAGTTATCAGTAATGAATAAGTTGACGATTGATGCGGCATCTATATTATCCAATCCTGTTATATTGGTCAGGGCATTGTTTGCCCAAATATTCAGGTATCCTCCGATGGAAGACAGATTTTCTAAACCTGTTAAATTTATTAAGGCATTATTGTGTCCAATAAAAAGACTTTCCCCGATGGAAGTCACATTATCCAGTCCCGCTATACTGGTCATGGCATCGTTTGCCCAAATATTCAGGTATCCTCCAATGGAAGTCAGATTTTCTAATCCCGTTAAATTTATTATAGCATTATTGTGCCCAATAAAAAGGCTTTCCCCGATAGCTGTCAAAACACTTAATCCGTTCAAATTAGTGATATCATTTCCGCTTATGGTAACATCTCCTACTATTTCAGTACAGTTTGGGTGGTTTGTTTGAAAATTATCAATTTCTGCCTGAGTTGTAAATGTAATTCCTTCAGGCAGGCAGGGTTGTGATGAAGCTGTTATCTGATAAAAAAACAGAATAAAAATTAAGAGAGATAACTGTTTCATGTTAATACAATTTTATTTAAGAAATTTTTCTGCATTGACGATAACGGGAGTTTGCGCCTAAACTTCAAATTTTACGCTAAAGATAGTAAATATTTCTATATTATGTATCAAATAATGCTTTATAAATTCGGATTGAAAATATAATTGTAGAAAGTAAAAGTAAACTCTATTGTAGTTTTATTATACCAAATTGATGTTCAGTTATCTGTTATCATCCCCAAAAACAACCTAATTCATCCTCACCAACCAAATCAAAGAATTGTTCGATTTTTTTTACATAAGGTACAGGCTTATAATGATACCATTTCAGATTGGCCCGCATCCAAAATATTTTCCAGTGATTTTTTGCTTTTACAAAAGTTGTTTTTGCAATAGGAGATTCAATTTTTTTTTCAGGTTTATCCCATCTTGGTCTGATTTCAAAAACATAAACACTTTGTCCTTCAATGCGGTAACCAATGTCCAGTTTTTCCCGAATTTCAAGAGGCGGTCGCTGATAATACATAAATTTTGCAGCCGCTTTTTCTATTTCTTGGATTTGTATTTTTGTGAGTGCCATTTTTTTGTTTTATTTCATTCTTGAAACTTTGATTAATTTACTTATTCTCCAATATAAGTTTTAAAATCTCCAGGCTTTTCTCTGCAAAACTGTCTATTAGCTTTCTAACTTCACTATCAGGATTTGTCAATATAAACAATTTCCTCTATACCATAGGCAAGACGAAAGATATAATAAACTCCAGGCAAATCAGGTTCATCTTTAACGACTTCTCTTAAGTCATTACCTTTTTTGTAAAAGAAATGCCCGTTGTTTTTGTATTTTTTAATTTCGTCAAACATATCATAATTATTTTTTTGTCACTAATACACGATTGATTTACGAATAATTTTATTCGTGAATTCGTGGCTATTATTTTTGTTTGCCTTCTATTATCTTTTTTTATTCTTCTTTATCTCTCTCTACCTCATATCCACCACTTCAACATTGGGATATTCTTCGGGATTAAAGGTAAATTCAGATTCGTTTATTTCAACATCAGGAAGAAATTTGTTTATCAGGTATGAATATGTGCTGCCGTTCTTATCATAAATTGTAAAACTTAGCAGTTGAATTTTATTTTTATCAATTACTATTCTGATTTTGGAGTATGTTTTTCCTTGCAGAGGTGTTAAATCAATTATATCAACTGTTTTACCGTTCTGCACGCTTTCTTTCACAAATTTTGATTTATAGTTATCGCTGTATGAAGTAAGCAGGTTGCTTGGTGTAATTGTTTCATCATCGTCTTCAATAAAATTAACCATTACTTCATCATCTTCAACAAGCCATGTCCACAGGGTTTCGCCATCCGAAATAACAATTTGCCCTGCAATTGTAAGTCTGTATTTGTCGCTTTCAACAAGCAGAGTGCCGTGTTTGCTTTCATCAATTCCTGCTTCGGGATTTTCCATTTTATAAGTAAATTCAACTTCAATGGTTTTGTATGATTCGGTTTTGGAAGTAAGCTGATCAAGGATTTCAGTAGCTTTTTTATCTTTTTGTGCATTAACAGCAATAAATGCAAAAATTGCTATAGTAATGATTATTGTTTTTTTCATCTGTTTATATTTGGAAAAATAATTATTTACCATTGTGAGCCGACGGGTTAACCCGTCGGCTTAATGTTGGTTTCATTGTTTTATGTTTGATCTAAATCTTTCAAATATTGTTCCAAAGCAAATTCATTGGCAACTCTCACTTCTCTTGCTTTACTTCCCTCAAAGTGTCCGACTATACCTGCAGCTTCAAGCTGGTCAATGATCCTTCCTGCACGATTATATCCTAATTTTAATTTTCTTTGCAGTAAGGAAGTGGAGCCTTGCTGATTCTGGACTATTATCTTTGCTGCTTCCTCAAACAGTTCGTCCCTTTCATTTGGGTCATAATCAGTTGTTCCGTTGGTTTCTTCATCTGCAAATTCAGGCAGTTGGAATGCATCGGGATATGCGCGTTGAGAGCCGATATATTCGGTAATCCTTTCAATTTCATGTGAATCGACAAATGCACATTGCAAACGAATAAGGTCGCTGCCTGTGGATAAAAGCATATCACCACGACCGATTAACTGGTCAGCACCACCTGTATCAAGTATAGTACGTGAATCAATTTTTGAGATAACTCTGAAAGATATCCTTGCAGGGAAATTTGCTTTTATTGTTCCTGTTATAATATTTACTGATGGTCGCTGGGTGGCAATGATCAGATGGATACCTATTGCTCTTGCAAGTTGGGCAATTCTTGTAAGCGGGTTTTCAATCTCTTTTCCTGCAGTCATTATCAGGTCGGCAAATTCATCTACAACCACGATCAAATAAGGCAGAAACCTGTGTCCGTGGTTAGGATTTAATTTACGGGCTATAAATTTTGTATTATATTCTTTGATATTCCTTACCTGGGCATCTTTTAACAGGTCGTACCTGTTATCCATTTCAATATTTAATGAATTTAATGTTCGAACAACAACCCGTGTGTCAGTAATAATTGATTCTTCCGTGTCGGGGAGCTTTGCTAGAAAATGCCGTTCAATTTTTGAGAAAAGTGTTAGTTCAACTTTTTTCGGGTCAACCATCACAAATTTAATTTGTGCAGGGTGTTTTTTATATAATAATGAAGTGATTATTGTATTTAATCCGACAGACTTACCTTGCCCTGTAGCTCCTGCTATCAGTATATGTGGCATCTTGGTTAAGTCGGCAATGTAAGCTTCATTGGCAATTGTTTTGCCAAGCCCTAGCGGCAATTCCATTGTTGTATCCTGAAATCTTTTTGAAGACAAAATTGATCTTATTGAAACGATTTCAGGATTTTGATTCGGCACTTCAATTCCGATTGTGCCTTTACCAGGTATTGGTGCGATAATCCTTATGCCAAGGGCTGAAAGACTCAGTGCAATATCATCTTCAAGATTTTTTATTCTTGATATTCTTACACCGGGTGCAGGAATTATTTCATAAAGCGTAACCGCAGGACCAATCGTGGCTTTGATCTTATCAATTTTTATTGAATAATTATCAAGGGTTTCAACAATTCGGTTTTTATTCTGTTCAAGTTCTTCTTGTTTAACATTTATTATTCCGTCGCCATAATCATCCAGAAGTTCAAGAGTGGGAAATTTATAATGTGGTAAATCTAATTTCGGATCAAACTCTGTATCAATGCTTTTATGTTCTGTTGTGCTTGCAATATCTCCGTTATTTGATGGAGTTGGATTTTCAATTGTCAATTCAATATTTTCACCTTTAGAAGTATCTTCTTCTGATTTGCTTATATCAACAACATCTTCAATATTCAAATCTTTTTCTTCATCTTTAAAATCCTTATTTTTTAAATTATCATCTTCGGATACAGAAAACTCAATAGTATTGTATTTGTCGTATTTTTCATTATTATTTTTAAATTTATTGTTAATATCTCCTTTATCTCCTGCAACTTTAGGCTTGAATTTAAATTTAAATAATGTAAAAGGGAAGTTATACAAAATTGTAAAAAAGCTCATCAAAATAAATAATAGCAGAATGCCTGTTCCTATTTTACCTATGATTCCTTCAAGCCAAATGTTTGACTGATAACCGAAAATACCTCCTAATATTGAATAATCAGTGTTTTTGAAAATAAATCCAAGTGCAACTGAAAACCATATAATAGCAATAAACGAGTATCTGAAAGTTTTTCCGATGGATAAAAGTTTGATATTTAAAAATAGCTTTACACCAATAATAAAGAAAATCAGGATAAACAGATATGATGATATTCCGAAGCATTTTTTGATCAGTATATCTGATAAATAAGCTCCAACAAAGCCCATCCAGTTTTGGATTTCTACCTTTCCTGAGAGGTCTGATAAAGCAAGTTTTGAAATTTTGTCAAAGTCAATCCACCATGAAAAAAAATAGGAGGTAAAAGCAAATAATAAAAATACCGACAGCAAAATAAAAAAGAAACCTAAAATTTTCCTGAACTTTTCTTTTTTAGGAGATGAAGAAGAAGATTTTTTTGATTTTTTCCTGCTTTTCTTTTTTTTGAGCCTGGATGTATTCTGATTTGTAACTTCGTTTCTAAATTTATTTGCTTTTCGTAACATTTATTTTAAATGTAAAATTGTTGAAACTACAAAATTACAAAATTATTTAACTATAATAAATTTAAGGGTTAAATATTATTTTCAGCAGAATTCCTGCAATACATAATTTTTATCCTCCAAACATACTTTCCAGTTCTTCCTTTGTAGTGATTTTAAAACCTTCAGGAATTTCAAATTCTTTTTCCGAAACATTTTTCTTTTCAACAGAGGTTGCTACAAACTTCATAGCCATTCCTTTGGCATCAATTTGGTATTCAAGCAATACTCCGTCAATTTCGGAATATAATGCCTGACCTGAATTTAATCTTTTGCCACCCAGTTCATTTGTATAATAAACAATAAAAGTTACTTCATTATCGTCATCGTTTTTAAAAATAATTTCAGCCTTTTTACATTTATAGCCTGCAATTTCTTTTGTTTCATCCAGATATTTCACAATCGGTTTGGGTTGATCGGCAATTTCATTATCAATATCTTCTCTGGAAGTTTGTATTGCAAATTTTTGTCCCATCATATCTATTAAAGTAACAGCGGTTTTATTATCACCGTTAAAAATTGTAGATTGTGTGCCCATGCCCATATTCATTGAAGTTTTCGACATGTTACCTTTAATGCTAACAGTCATAACTTTCGGCATCATTGCCAAAGTTGCCTGGTCAAAATCACTGTTTGGGAAAGTGATCTTATAAGTAATGATCCCCTTAAATGGTTTTTTACCGGCAAAAGATACATTAGTAAATGCAAAAACAAAGGTTGTTGCAATTAAAATTAATTGAATAACTTTTTTCATGATTTTTTGATTTTATTATTAAATAATTATTTTAATTCGATATATTAAGAATCTAAGTTGTTTTATTTTAATAAGTTATAAGATAAAGTTCAGAGCACTCTAATTAATTATCCTGAACAACTTATTCCACCTGATTTTTCCTTTAAATAATGATTTGTTTGGGTCGAGTGAGAGCCATACAAACACTGCTTTTCCAACAATGTGGTTTTCGGGCACAAATCCCCAAACCCTTGAATCGGCTGAGTTATGCCTGTTATCTCCCATCATCCAATAGTAATTCATTTTAAATGTATATGAATCGCTTTCTTTACCATTAACAAATATTTTATCATCTTTAATCTCAAGGTCATTCAATTCGTAAGCATGAATTATTCTGTCATATAAAGATATATTTTTTGTGTTTATTGGTATTGTAACTCCTGCTTTTGGTATAATAAGCGGTCCGAAATTATCCACATTCCATTTATAAGCTGAATCGTGTGGGAAAATATTCGAATCCCATTCATCTTTTGGTTTAATAATTTTTATAACTTCTTTAACATTTGCAAATTTTTTAAGTTTTTCAGCTGCTTTATCAGTAAGTGTAAAAATATATTCCCTGCTATTACCTGTAATTATTTTTTCTGTGACATCAAGTTTTTCTAGGACTTTTGGATTTATCCGTGTTCCGTCTGTTCTAACAAGATAGTGATACTGTTTAATTCCGGGATTCTGGGATGGATTACCATTAATGAATACTTTTTGGTCAATAATTTCAAGTGTGTCGCCAGGAAGAGCAATACAGCGTTTTATATAATTTTCTCTTTTATCAACAGGCCGGGCAACAATATCACCGAAATTTCTTTTATCGTTCCAAACTCTGTTTCTGCCATATTCTTTTATTAACGAATAGTAACTTATATTACTTTGAAATTTTAATGAAACCGTATCTCCATCAGGGTAATTAAATACTACAGCGTTGTTTCGTTCAATTTCAGAAAAACCGGGGAAACGGAAATCAGGTAGTTTAATCCATTCTAAATATGATTTGGTTGTTTTTGTTAACGGAAGTGTGTGATGGACAAAAGGAAATGCAATAGGAGTGTTTGGTAATTTTGGTCCGTAACTGATCTTGCTTACAAAAAGAAAATCTCCAACCAAAAGTGATTTTTCCATTGATGATGTTGGAATGGTATATGCTTCTAACAGGAAAATGCGAATAATTGTAGCAGCAATAACTGCGAAAATAATGGCATCTACCCACTCTCTGATAAATGATTTTTTGATTTTAGGTCGTTTTTCAGGATCAAGATATTTTGCTATGGCAGAAAATCCAAGATATGGCAAATAAATAAATGGGAAAATCACCCCGATTGCCTGTTCCCCCAATCCAAACTTATTGTAACATTTCAGTATCTCAACTATCATCAGCATATAAACAAATACATTAATGAATGGTATCATTAAAAAAATATACCACCATAATGGTTTTTTAATTATTTTCAGCCAAACATACAGATTGTAAAATGGTATCAGTGTTTTCCATCCGTCAACTCCTGCTTTTTCAAATAATTGCCAGGCGAAAATTGTTGGAACGGTAAATGATAATGGTATTAAAATAAATAGTAAAAGCATATTTATAAATTTTTATATACAATTAATGATAAATTTGGTAGAAGCTTTGGAATAAGCACCTAAATAATAATATTTAACGGCTAATATACAAAAGTCTTGTTATTATTGTGTTAAATTATGTTAAAGCAAAGATATCAGAAAATAATTTTCAAAAGTAATAAAATAATAAATTAATTTATATTTATAAAAAATTTATATAATAAAATTCAGTTCATAAATATATTTATGTTAAGCAGAAGGCTATTACGTATTAAAGTGTTACAGGCTCTATACGCTTACTTTCAATCAAAGGAAAATAGAATTGATATTGCTGAAAAGCAGCTTTTAAAAAGCATTGAAAAACTTTATGAGCTTTATATCTTCCAGTTATCCTTCATTATTGAAATTTTTGAATTTGCTGAAAAAAGAATTGAAGAAGCTAAAAATAAATTTCTTCCCACAGAAAACGACCTTGATCCAAATACAAAATTTGTTAATAACAAGTTTCTTAAACAATTATCAGAAAATAAAGAGTTATTAAAAAAAATCAATGACTTAAAAATATTTTGGTCGGATGAGGAAAATCTTATCAGGAAGACTTTTTTAAAAATCAGTGAAAGTAATAAATATAAAGATTATATGAGTTCATCCGATAACTCATACAATGCTGATAAGGAAATTGTTATAAAGTTGATGAAAAAAGAAATTTCGGATAATGATGTTCTGAAAAATTATTATGAGGATAGAAGTATTTATTGGGTAAATGATTATTATACTGTAACAATGCTGATAATAAAAACAATCAAATTATTTCAGAAAGATTGGAATGAATTTGCTTCGTTGCCGTCAATTTACAAAACATCAGATAAAGAAAATAATGAAGACCGTAAATTTATTATTGAATTATTCAGGAAAACTATTATTCATAGCAAGGAATATGAACAATTAATTGATAAAAAAACAAAAAACTGGGAGCTTGACCGTATTGCAGTTATGGACATTATCCTTATCAAAATGGCTTTGGCTGAATTAGTTGAATTTGCTAATATTCCCGTGAAAGTTACAATGAACGAATATATTGAAATATCAAAACTTTACAGTACACCAAAAAGTAAAATTTTTGTAAACGGTATACTTGATAAACTCCTTGTAGATTTAAATAAAAAAAATATAATTAATAAAACCGGCAGAGGATTGATGGTGTAGATTATGATGTTTGACACCAATACAGTCATGCTTACTTACGGAGCAAGCGTTTGACGTTTGATAATAGAGTCCATTCTGAAATGACTGCTAATCAATATTTTTTTAGACTAAAGCCTATAATTTCAATATTTTATTATATCTTTATCTTTTATAAAACAATTACGAATTACTATTTTTTAATATATAACATATAATATATAACAACTATCATAATAATTAAAGAAATAATTAACACAAATTATTTATCATGAAAAAGAACAAGATTTTTTTACTCAATGTTTTATTTGCAGGATTGATATTAATCCTGAACGCCTGTGACTGCATAAAAGGCGAAGGACCAATAGAATCGGAATACAGGGAGATAACCAATTTCACTAAGATTAATCTGGATATTTCTGCTGATGTTTTTCTAACACAGGATACCGGATATTCGGTGAAAATTGAAGCTCAAAGGAATATTCTTGATATTATTAAAGCTAAGGTTTCCGGCAAAACTTTAGAAATTGATTTTGAAGCCAATTGTGTGATAAATGTTGATGATATTAATATCTATATCTCTATGCCCGAACTATCGGAAATTGAGGTTGATGGCTCCGGAACAGTTGAAGGCACAAACAAATTTAATGTTCAGGATTTGAAATTATTTGTTGATGGCTCCGGAGATATTATTCTGGATGTAATTGCAAATTCAATATATTCTGATATTGATGGTTCGGGACAAATAAAATTATCTGGCTCAACAAAAAAACATAAAGTTAAGATTGAAGGTACAGGTGATTTAAAAGCCTATGATTTAGTAGCTTATGAATCTAATATTAGATTAGATGGTTCAGGGGATTGCAAAGTTACTGTTCATGACGAACTTGATATTGTAATTTCAGGAAGCGGAGATGTTTATTACAAGGGCTCTCCAAATATTAATACAAAAGTTAAAGGTTCGGGCAGAGTACAAAAAGTTGATTAATATTTTTTCGCTAAATAATAATATTTTAAAACCGTTAACGTTTCTTATCAAGTAATCCGTTTAAAACTTTATTAAGTTATAAAGTCATCACAAAAATATTGTCTGTGAAAAAGTCATTTATTTTACCATTATTTTTATTTATAATAATTTTATTTTCCGATAATTTATCATATTCCCAGATTGGTGGCGATAACACTTATGAATTTTTAAATATGCCTAACTCGGCAAGGATAGCAGCTTTGGGAAGTAATTTTTTAGCAATAAAAGACAATGATATAACCTTAGCCCTTGCAAATCCCTCCATTATAACACCAGACATGCATAATCAACTTGCTTTAAGCTTTGTTGATTATTTTACAGATATTAATTATGGCTTTGTTTCATATTCTAGAACTTTTTCAAAAATCGGAAGTTTTGTCGGAACTATGCAATTTATTGATTACGGCAAATTTACTTTAGCTGATGAAACCGGACAAAAATATGGCAATTTCCAAGCATCTGAATATGCATTGAATGTGGGCTGGGGAAGGGAGCTTGATTCGGCTTTTTCTATCGGAGCTAACTTTAAAATGATTTATTCTGCATTAGAAAGTTATACATCATTTGGAATAGCCGTTGACGTGGCAGGATCTTATCATATTGCAAAAAAGCAATTTACTATTTCATTTATTGCAAGAAATATCGGATTGCAACTTAAATCATACAGAAACGGAAATTCGGAACCATTGCCTTTTGAATTGCAATTGGGTTTGTCAAAACGATTAAAACATTTACCCTTCAGATATTCTATTCTAATAACTCATCTTGAAAAGTGGGATTTAACTTATGATGACCAGAATAATCCATCAGAAGGAACAGACCCAATAACAGGTGAACCTAATAAAAAAAGCGGATTTGCAGATTTTGGAGATAAACTGATGCGTCATATTGTTATAGGAGGAGAAGTTTTAATAACAAAAAATTTTAGCGTAAGACTTGGATATAATTATCAAAGACGTCAAGAGCTTAAAGTTGATTCAAAACTCTCAACAGTTGGATTTTCGTGGGGCTTAGGTTTGCGAATATCAAAGTTCCATTTTAGTTATTCACGTTCTGCTTATCATCTGGTCGGCTCTCCAAACTATATTACAATTACTACTTGCTTATCTGATTTTGTTTCTAGAAAATAAGGTTTCAGGTTTCAATTATAAAATTAGCAGCTTGACTATTTTTTGTTAATTTTACTGCCATAATAATTTACTTTACAAATGATAGTTACTATAGATACCGGTTCGGGATTTTGCTTTGGTGTGGTTAACGCAATTAAAGCTGCTGATATTGAATTGGAAAAGTCAGGGTATTTATACTGTCTTGGTGATATTGTACATAACACAATTGAGGTGGCTCGTTTGAAAACAAAAGGATTGGAAATTATTGATTATAAAAAGTTTAAAAATCTGAAAAATTGCAAGGTATTGATAAGGGCACATGGTGAGCCTCCTGAAACTTACGAGATGGCTAAAAAAAATAATATTAAATTGATTGATGCCTCGTGTGTGGTTGTTAAAAAACTTCAAAATAAAATAAAAGATGATTTTGAGAAAATGAAAACAGAAGGAGGGCAGATAGTAATTTACGGAAAGAAAGACCATCCTGAAGTTATCGGACTGGCAGGACAAACAGAATATAAAGCTATTGTTGTTGAATCAATTGAAAATATTGATAAAATTGATTTTACAAAACCTGTAAGACTTTATGCTCAAACAACGAAAAGTGTTAAGGAGTTTAAAAAAATCAGCAGTAATATTCAAAATCGCATGAAATCGGCAAACAAAGGAAAACAGATTTATTTTATAGCTATTGACTCAATTTGCAGGCAAGTTTCCAACAGAGCTCCCAAGCTAAAAGAATTTTCTCAAAATAATGATGTGATAATATTTGTCACTGATAAAAAAAGCTCTAATGGAAAATTTCTTTATAAAGTTTGCAAAGAGGCAAATCCGAATTCGCATTTTGTCTCGGAAGTTGCAGATATAAAAAAAGAATGGTTTAAAGGTTTTAAAACAATTGGACTTTGCGGTGCAACTTCAACGCCGCTTTGGCTAATGGAAGAAATATCAAAAGGTATTAAAGGATTAGGTTCTGCTTTAATTTCTAATTAGTCTGTCTATAAAGTCTGGATATTAGAAATAATTTGAATATCGAACACCGATTAACGATTTTAGATTTATGATTTTCAGATACTTCGCAAATCGTTAATCGGTGTTCATTATTCTTAAATCAATTACAACTTAACTTAATGACATTGTGGGCGCGTATGGATCTGTATGGATGGATGACCGAAACTGTTTTGGTTTTTGAATTTTATTTACATAGTAGCCCACGACTTAAGATACCGTGTGAAAATACAATTTATCGGGTAAAAGTCCGCTGAAGCGGACTGATAGCTGTCCTGTAACTGGCTATAAATCACCATTCTAAAGAATGGTACTGATTTTATATTTTCAATTTTATGTTATTATACGTGTATCTGCAACTTGTCACCCATAATAATTTAACCATTCACTCAATCACCCAATCACTCCAGTATTCCATCACTCCATATAGATAGCTATCAGTATCCTCATTCCAATAACAATAATCAATCACCAATAGCTATCTATAGTAAATTATTCCAACAATTTCTTTTTTTTCAGGTCATAAATTTTCTTTCCCCCGTAAGCTACACCAAGTCCAAGAAGAATAAACAAACCGCTGCCTATTGGTGCTCCTCCGCCGCCAAGAGGATCAGCTCCTGTACCTGAAGGATCTCCTCCGGGTAAAGGCTGTGCAAAAGTTACTACAGTTATAAATAGAGTAATAATTATCAGGAAAATCTTTTTGCCATGATGAAATATACTCCCTTGCTGCATTTCACGTGACAGGCTTCTTGTTTGTATTTTGTTATTTTTCATGTGTTTATATTTTTATAGTTAATTTATTTTCTACTACTTATAATTTTTAGAAAAATTCATGTTCAGAAATTAGAAATTGGAAATTAGAAATTTGGACTTCTCCTGAATTTCTAATTTCTAATTTCAAGTTTCTTTATATAATCATTCCCTTGTGTGTCAAACTAACCAGCTTATCTTTATTGTTTCTTTTCATTCAATTCATTATTTCACTTTCATCTTTTATCTTTTGTCTTTTATCTTATAAAAACCTTCCCTGTATATACTCCTCCATCTTTTATTACCTTAACTACAAGATAGCTATT
>CAZREZ010000036.1:0-13887 GCA_964599115.1 uncultured Bacteroidales bacterium | reverse complement strand
ATGTATATTATTGAATTGATAACAAATGATTTGAGAATTAGAGAGAAATTGATAATAAGGTAGGGAATATTTAAGATTTTAGATTTTAGATTTTAGATTTGAGATTGAGAGAAATTGATAATAAGAAAAATGCACATGGTAAAAATTTAATTTACTTAAAAAATGGTTCAAACACGAACTCAATCGGAGAGGAAAGACGGACACCGAGCTTTCGGGGGAAGACAGAAGGCGAAACAAATAAAAGGTTTATAATATTGAAAAAATTAAATTTCATAATAAAGATTATTTTTTTGTTTTTTTTATTGGTATTCCTTGATAAAAGCATACAAGCAAAAGGCGATAAAAAGCCAGGAAATTATTCATTAAACGGTCATATTGAAACACTTGAAACAGTTTGGATAAAAGATTTCAAAAAAAAATGGCTGACAATGAATACAATTAAAAACCGTCTGGATTTCAGATGGTATCCAACGAGTTTTCTAACAGCTCACATCGGAATGCGAAATATTATGAATTTCGGACAAATGGTTGGTGAATATTATCCGGTTTTTGCCGACTATGCGATTATTGATAACGGATATTTAGACCTTACAAGATTAATTGCAAAAGACACATCGATTTTTATATACTCAACCTTTGACAGAGCTAATCTTGAATTTTCAAAAGGGAATTTTGAAGCAAAAATCGGAAGGCAAAGAATTAACTGGGGAATAAATTTAGTGTGGACTCCTAACGACATTTTCAATACTTTCAATTATTTTGATTTTGATTATATTGAACGTCCCGGTTGTGATGCCATAAAAATACAGTATTACACAGGCATGACATCTTCCGCACAATTGGCATATAAAATTAATAAGGAAAACAAAGTTACTTTTGCAGGATTATATAAATTCAATAAATGGAATTATGATTTTCAATTTCTTGCCGGAGTTATGGAAGACGATATTGTTTTAGGTACAGGATGGTCAGGGCAAATTAAGGGAGCCGGCTTTAACGGTGAAGCAACATATTTCCATTCCAAAGAAAATTTTAGTGATTCTACCGGAGTACTAATTGCTTCGGCAGGTATAAACTATACTTTTAAAAATAGTCTTTATATTCATGCTGCTTTTTTATTTAACAGTGACGGAACAACTGGTCCTGCAAGTATGGGAAGCATATTAGCTTTGCAAACAACTATTTCGGCAAAAAATTATACAAGAGCAAAATATTCAACTTTTGGTGAGATTTCATATCCTATTACACCTTTAATAAAAGCAAATTTTTCAGGAATGTTCAACCCAAACGATAAGTCTGCTTATATTGGTCCTTCTCTTGATTTCTCCTTAACTGAAAATATTGGCTTCCTGTTAATTGGTCAAATTTTTCTCGGTGATACAGATACTGAATTCGGGGATTACGGAAAAATGTTTTATATGCGGTTAAAATTGTCTTTTTAAAATAAATAATAATAAAAAGTTTTTTTATATAAAAAGATTATTCTATTTTTGCACGCCAAAGTTGAAAATAAAAAAGTAACATGTATTTAACAACGGAAACAAAAAAAGATATTTTTAAAAAGTACGGAAAATCAGAATTTGACACCGGAACTACTGAAGGGCAAATTGCTTTATTTACATTCAGAGTCAAACATCTAACTGGTCATTTAAAGAAAAACAAAAAAGATCTTAATACCGAACGTTCGTTAGTTAGATTAGTTGGTAAAAGAAGAAAATTACTTGATTATCTTAAAGAAAAAGACATAGAAAGATACAGAGTAATAATTAAAAAATTAGGTATCAGAAAATAATCTTATATATTTTTAAATTACAGAACTAGATTACAGATTTAAAAAGGGCAATTTTGATTGCCTTTTTTTGTATGCAAATTAATAAAATACACACAAATATTATGTCAAAATCAATTATTACAAAAACATTTGAATTAGATGGTGGAAGAACCATTTCAATAGAAACAGGAAAGTTAGCTAATCAGGCTGATGGAGCTGTTGTAGTTAAGATGGGTGATACTATGCTAATTGCCACGGTAGTTGCAACAAAAGAAGCAAGAGAAAATGTTGATTTTATGCCACTTACTGTTGAATATAAAGAAAAGTATGCTGCAACCGGAAAATTCCCCGGCGGATTTTTTAAAAGAGAAGCCCGACCTTCAGAATATGAGATATTAATTGCAAGATTAGTTGACAGAGCACTTCGCCCTTTATTCCCTGATGATTTCCATGGTGATACTCAGGTAATAATTACTTTAATATCAGGAAGCAATGACACTGCACCCGACGCATTGGCTGCATTAGCTGCTTCTTCTGCATTAACTATTTCGGATATACCTTTTAACGGACCAATTTCTGAAGTCAGGGTAGCAAAAATTAATGGTGATTTTGTTATCAACCCTTCAATTAAAGAGATAGAAACTGCTGAACTTGACCTTATAGTAGCAGCAACTATGGATAATATTATTATGGTTGAAGGCGAGATGAAAGAAGTATCAGAAGAAATAATGCTTGAAGCCATTAAAGTTGCTCATAATGCAATAAAAGTTCAATGCCAGGTACAGCTTGAACTGGCTGAAATGATTGAAAAGTCAAAGGTAAGAAGAGAATATACTCACGAAGAAAATGATGCTGAATTTAAAGAAGCATTAAAACAAGCCACTTACGATAAAATTTATCAAATAGCAAAATCAGGTAATAATTGTAAGTATGAAAGGTCTGAAGCTTTTGAAACAGTAAAAAACGAATTTATCAGCACCTTGTCAGAAGAAGACAAAGAAGCAAAAGCCAGCCTGATTGACCGTTATTTTCATGATATTGAAAAAGAAGCAGTGAGAAATGCTGTATTAAAAGAAAAAATTCGTCTGGATGGAAGAAAATCAGATGAAATAAGGCCAATATGGTCGGAAGTTGATTATCTGCCGGCTGCACACGGCTCAGCAATTTTTACTCGTGGTGAGACACAGTCGCTCGTAACCGTTACTTTAGGTACAAAACTTGACAAACAAACTATTGATGGTGTTGTAATTGAAGGTAAAAACGATTTTCTGTTGCACTACAATTTCCCTGCATTTTCTACAGGTGAAGTAAGACCTATTCGTGGAACCAGTCGGCGAGAAATTGGTCATGGTAACCTTGCAATGAGGGCATTAAAACGAGTTATTCCTGACGATATTGAGAATCCATACACTATAAGGATTGTCTCAGACATACTTGAATCTAACGGTTCTTCATCAATGGCTACTGTTTGCGGCGGTACACTTGCATTAATGGATGCCGGTGTTAAAATATCAAAACCTGTTTCAGGAATTGCTATGGGTTTGATAACTGATAATGAATCAGGTAAATTTGCTGTACTTTCGGATATTTTGGGTGATGAAGACCATCTTGGTGATATGGATTTTAAAATTGCAGGAACAAAAGATGGAATTACTGCCTGCCAGATGGATATTAAAGTTGAAGGGCTTTCTTTCGATATTCTTCAGGAAGCACTTAATCAAGCAAGAAAAGGAAGATTACATATACTTTCCGAAATGGAAAAAACCATTTCTCAACCCCGTGAAGATTACAAACCACATGTTCCAAGAATTGAAAAAATGACAGTTGATAAGGAATTTATCGGTGCAATAATCGGTCCCGGAGGGAAAGTTATTCAGGAAATTCAAGAGGAAACCAATACGACTATCGTTATTGAAGAAGAAGGCGATTTTGGAATTATTGATATCGTATCAAGCAACAAAGAAGATATTGAGGCTGCTAAAGAAAAAATCAAACAAATAGTTGCAGTTCCCGAAATTGGAAATATATACAAAGGCGTTGTTAAAAATATTGTTCCATTCGGGGCTTTTGTTGAAATACTTCCGGGGAAAGATGGGTTACTACATATTTCTGAAATTGAATGGAGACGATTGGACAACGTTGAAAGTGTTTTGAAAGTTGGTGATGAAATAGAAGTTAAACTGATAGGTCTTGACAGCAGAACCGGTAAATTGAAGCTTTCAAGAAAAGTTTTATTATCAAGACCACCGAGAGAATAAAAGTTCTGGATTTTTTGTTTTTTGTTATTTGGTGCTTCATTTTATGTAAATCTTTGCTTTTAAAAGACAGGAACTAAATAATAAGAATTTAGAATGATAGCCAATGGTTATTTTTTTGTAACTTAATTAATGATATTTCGTACAATTTTTACCAATTCCAATTAAATTTTACATTAAATAAATTATGAGGCAACTAAAAATTACCAAACAGGTAACGAATCGTGAAACCGCTTCATTGGATAAATACCTCCAGGAAATAGGGAGAGTAGATCTTATTACAGCAGATGAAGAAGTTCTATTAGCTCAAAAAATCAAACAGGGCGACATGTTAGCTCTGGAGAAACTTACGAAAGCAAATTTACGTTTTGTTGTTTCCGTTTCAAAACAATATCAAAATCAAGGATTAACTCTGCCCGATTTAATAAACGAAGGAAATCTCGGACTAATCAAAGCAGCTCAAAGATTTGATGAAACCAGAGGATTTAAATTCATTTCTTATGCTGTTTGGTGGATACGTCAGTCAATTTTACAGGCATTAGCTGAGCAATCACGTATTGTTCGCTTACCTCTGAATAAAATCGGTTCAATTAATAAAATTAATAAGGCTCATGCTAAACTTGAACAGAAATTTGAAAGAGAACCAAATTCTGAAGAAATTGCTGATATGCTTGAGATTACTGAACGCGAAATAAAAGAATCAATAAAAAATTCCGGTCGTCATATTTCAATGGACGCTCCTTTAATTCAGGATGAGGATAATAATTTGTATGATGTACTTAAGATGGATGAAAGTAAAACTCCTGAAACCGAATTGCTTTATGAGTCGCTACGTAAAGAAATTGAAAGGGCAATTTCTACTTTAACTTCCCGTGAAGCAGATGTTATTAGGCTTTATTTCGGATTAAACGGTAGTCACCCGATGACTCTTGAAGAAATCGGTGAAAAATTTGATCTGACCCGTGAAAGAGTAAGACAAATAAAAGAAAAAGCAATAAGAAGATTAAAACATACTTCGCGATGCAAAATTCTAAAAACTTATTTGGGCTAAATTTAAAGCGTTCTTAAAACAGGACGCTTTTTTTGTTTTATACTGTTTGACATATAATACTTTTTATTAATTTTGCTTCAAATATAAATACATGCAACTTATTTAATTGATTTAAAACACACAAGAGAATGATTATATAATGAAATTGGAAATTAGAAATTTGTAAGAAAAGGGCATTGTTAATTTGGTTGCTTATAGTAATCGTGATTTTATGAAAAATATTTAACTTTTTGAACCTTTGTGTCTTCGTGTCTTTTCACATAGTAAGCCGTATTGTGTGGCAAAAAACATAGCCACTAAGACACAAATGCACTAAGAAACACTAAAAACTATATATTATTAACAATACCAGAAAAAGAAAAAAATTCTATATGCAAACCAAATTTCTAATTTCTAATTTCTAATAATGGTTTTTTCTAAAATAAACAAATAGCTAAACGTCAATTAATTACAAGAATATAAACAGATGAATCATTTAGTTGCTCCTTCTATTTTATCTGCCGATTTTGCGAATCTCCGTAATGATATTGAAATGATCAATCGCAGCGAAGCTGACTGGTTTCATATTGATGTTATGGACGGTGTTTTTGTTCCGAATATTTCATTTGGTATTCCTGTTATCAAACAGATTAAAAAATATGCTCAAAAACCACTTGATGTTCATCTGATGATAATTGATCCTGATCGGTATTTTGAAAAATTTAAAAATGCAGGTGCTGATATAATCAGTGTCCATTACGAAGAATGTACCCATTTACACAGATCAATACAGCTAATAAAATCATTAGGACTTAAAGCGGGAGTTGCCATTAATCCCCATACGAATGTTAATTTACTGGAAAATATAATTTTTGATATTGATGTTGTGTTGGTGATGTCAGTAAATCCAGGTTTTGGTGGGCAAAAATTTATTCAAAGTACTTACTCGAAAATTAAACAATTAAAACAAATTATCAATAAAGCAGGTTCTTCATCTTTAATTGAAGTTGACGGAGGAGTTACTTTATCAAATGCTGCTGATTTAATAAAAGCAGGTACTGATGTTTTAGTAGCAGGTTACACAATATTTTCTTCACAAAATCCTGAAAAAACTATTTCTGAATTAAAATCAATAGAATAATTTGTAATTCGCCTTTAAATTTTTTACTTTTGTCTTTATCCTTTTGTCTTTATCCTTTTGTCTTTTATCTTTATTTAAATGTTTACAATATTTGTAGTTTCAGATGGAACAGGAAGAACAGCCCGGCAAGCACTTAATGCTGCTTTAACACAATTTCCCAATATAACTGTTGATATTATAAGATTTTCTGAAGTCCGCACCAAAGAACAAGTGTTAAATATTGTTGAAGAAGCAGTAAAAGCAAATGCTTCTATTGCTCATACACTTGTAAAAAATGATGTAAGACAGGCAATGGTCAGAGCCGGAAGATTGCGTAACGTAGAAACCATTGACTTAATGGGGCCTCTTTTATCACGTTTAGCAGATCAGTTTGAGAACGCACCATCACAAAAACCAGGATTATTTCATGAGATAAATAGAAATTATTTTAAGCGAATAGATTCCATGCAATTTGCATTCAATCATGATGATGGCCTGAGAACCAGTGAATTGTATAAGGCAGAAATAGTTTTATTAGGAGTGTCCCGCACATTTAAAACACCGTTAAGTATTTTCCTAGCTTTCAAAGGCTGGTTCGTTGCAAATGTCCCTATAATCCTTGGTATACAACCACCGAGCGCACTTTTTAAAATTCCTACTGATAGAGTTTTTTGTTTAACTACAAATGCCAGGCGGTTGTCAGCACTACGTCAGGTAAGAGAAGACTATTTTGGTGGTAACACCGGTGATTACGCATCACTTGACTATGTTAGGCGTGAACTGGAATATGCTCAATCAATTTTTAACAAACAACCAAAATGGCCGGTTATTAAAGTAACCAGCAAACCTATTGAAGAAATAGCTTCTGAAATTCTGGCTATTATTGGTAAAGTTAAAGTATCGGAGGAATAACATAGCGCCATAAATGGCAAGTTACATGTTATTCAGCAATCGCATACTAATTGCGGATTTGCTAAATAACTTTGTTTTTTTAGCAAAGTTTTACAGGATAATAGTATAATGGTCTCAAACAAATATAAAAAAGAGTTATTTTTTTAATTTTTTTTGGTTATGCTTTTGGAACTGGTTTTTAAAAAATTATTTTATATTATTTTATATTATTTTATATATTAAATATATTTTGTATATTTGTCTATTATAAGAATCCTTTGAAAACAATAACAAAATGTGAATAAAGTTTTGATTTTATGTCATTAAATTATATACCAAATATACTCATTGTTGATGACAACCCACCCAATTTGGTTTATTTAGAAACAATCCTGAGGGATCTTAATGTTAGTATTATAAAGGCATTTTCCGGAGCTGAGGCATTATCAAAAATTGAAGGTCAAGAGCTTGCCGTGGCAGTAATTGACCTGCAAATGCCAGAGATGAGTGGGTTTGAACTTGCACAGTTGATCAAAAGTCAAAAAAGGAGTCATCTTGTTCCTATTATTTTTCTCACTGCTTATTATAATGATAAAGAACATATCTTCAAAGGATACGAAACAGGTGCAGTAGATTTCTTAATTAAACCTATCGGAAAAACAATCCTTCTGAGTAAAATAAAGATATTTCTGGAATTAGACCGGCAAAAACATCAAATCCTCAATCATAAACTCAAACTTAAAAAAACAATCATTGAGCTACGGTTAATTAAAGAATCTTTAAGTGAAAGCGAAGAAAAATTCCGTGTTTTATACAACAATTCTCCAGACATGTATGCTTCTGTTTCTCCCGATGACGACAGTATCCTGCTATGCAACAATACATTTTTGAATAAAACCGGCTATTCGGGAAAAGAAATTATCGGCTCTCCCATATTCAAAATGTACCATGATGATTGTATGGACGAGGTAAAAAAAGCATTTCAACAATTCGTTGAAACAGGTGTAATTCAGGATAAAGAATTAATCGTAAAAAGAAAAGACGGCAGCAAGATTGATGTGAGCCTTAATGTCGAAGCAGTAAGAAATGAAGCAGGCAAGATACTGTATTCTATATCATCATGTAGAGACATCTCCGAACGCAAGCAGACAGAAAATGCACTAAAGGAATCGGAAGAAATGTACCGCACTCTTTTAAATACTTCTCCTGACGGCATTGTTATTACTGATCTCAAAGGTCTGATTACTGAAGCTTCAAATATTGCACTTGAATTATTCGGAACAGATAGCAATAGTGATTTAATAGGGAAACGATTTTTAAAATTTATTCCAAAAGAATCGCTTGAAAAAGCTAAAGCTATATTTAGTAAAACACTAATAGAAGGCTTGATCCAAAACATAGAATTAAACCTATCAAAAAAAGACCAATCTCAGTTTATTGGGGAAATAAGCACAACATTAATCCAGGATCCCGACGGGAAACCCAGAGCATACATGGCTATTATTCGTGATATTTCACATAGAAAAAAAATGGAAAAGCAACTTTTACATTCCGAACGCATGGCAGGTGTTGGAGAAATGGCAGCAGGTATAGCCCATGAAATCAACCAACCCTTAAATACCATATCTTTAACTATGGATAATATACTCCATTTTGTTAATAATAATAACATAGATAAAAAATACCTGAAAAACAAAAGTGATAAAATTTTTGATAATATTACCAGAATGAGAAACATAATTGATCACGTCAGGACTTTTTCGAGGGACCAAGATAAGTTCATCCTTTCCGAATTTAATATCAATAAGAGTATCACCAATGGCATATCACTGGTATCGGAAAAATTCAAGCACATAGGTATCCATATTATTTTAAGACTTAATAAAAGTATCCCAAATCTGATAGGGAACACAGATAAATTTGAACAGGTTATTCTTAACATATTAATAAATGCCAAAGATGCCATAGAAGAGAAAAGGCAAAAACTAAAAAAGGAATTCAGAAAAACAATAGAGATAAAAACCTATCAGGAAAATAATAATACCTATGTTGAAATAAAAGATAATGGAATTGGTATAAAACCTGAAGACGATGGAAATATAATGCTTCCGTTTTATACCACAAAAAGAGCAGGAAAAGGTACCGGGTTGGGGCTTTCCATTTCATACGGGATAATTAAGGAAATGAATGGAGATATTGAAATTTATAGTGAAGTATTAAACTGGACATTGGTTAAAATTATCATTCCTATTTAGTCATGTCCATAAAGTCAAAGATTTACATAAAATGAAGCACCAAATAATAAATCATGATCCTTTTATAGTGTTTATACAAAAAAGTAAATTATGGATACTTATACAGATGAAACCATTACAAAAAAAACCGAACGTTATCAGGATAAGATCAAGGTTCTCGTAATTGATGATGAAAAGAATTTTACCGAAGAAATGCAGGAATTTCTTCAAAATACGGGATTTGATGCTTTTACAGCCAATAATGCTTATAAAGGATTATCTATCCTGAAAAAGCAGGAAATAGATTTACTGATCCTTGATGTATTCTTACCCAATATTAATGGTTTGGATATTTTAAAAAATGTTAAAAAAAAATATTCTAAGTTAGAAGTCATTATTGTATCTGCCCATGGCGATATGGATACGGTAATTAAAGCCATGAGGCTTGGGGCTATTGATTACCTGAGAAAACCATTCAGGCATTTAGATATTCAGATATCGATTGAACGCACTCAAAAATTTCTGCATCTCCAACGAAGAATAAAATACATGGAGGAAAGACAATCATTAATTTCCAAAAACCTGCAAGAAAAAATTAAACGGGATTTCATAGGAGAAAGCAATCAAATAAAGGAAGTTCTGGAAGTTGCTATAACAGCATCAAAATACCCTGATACCAGTGTTCTCATAACCGGCGAAAGCGGTACCGGTAAAGAAAATATAGCCAGGATAATCCACTATGCAAGCAAAAGGAAAAACAATATCTTTTGTGCCGTAAATAGTAGCGCCATCACCGAATCCCTTCTGGAAAGCGAGTTCTTTGGACATAAAAAAGGATCGTTTACCGGTGCGATAACTGATAAAAAGGGCTTTTTTGAGGTGTCCAACAAAGGCACACTGTTTCTTGATGAAATCGCTGATATGCCATTCAATCTACAGGCAAAGATTTTGCGTGTTATTGAAGAAAAGGAGATAACAAGGGTTGGAGATACTAATAAGATTCCTACAAATTTTCGAATAATATCAGCCACAAACCATGACGTTGATAAATTAGTGGAAGAAAAAAAATTCCGGCTTGATCTGCTTCACCGTTTAAACACTTTGAATATTCACATTCCTCCTCTCAGGGAACGACCCAATGACATTAAAACTTTACTTCTTCACTTTGCCATGGATTTTTCCATTAAATTAAATAAGCCCACTCCAAACATCAACAAACAAACTATTGAGGCATTAAAACAATACGATTTCCCGGGAAATGTAAGGGAATTGAAAAACATGACCGAAAGAGCCATTATCCTGAATAAAGGTAATTCGTTGGAAATACATGATTTTCCTGTTAAACCTTCAAAAGCTTCTTTATATGAAAAAAAAGCTGCGTCATTAAACTTATATGATAATGAGACAAAACTAATCCGTCAAGCATTAAAAAATAATGGATACAACCAGAAAGCTGCTGCCGAAGCTCTTGGAATTACACGAGATGCACTGATAAGAAGAATGAAAAAATTCAATATTGCGATTAACAAAATTAGTGGATAAGCAAACGGATATCAAGTAGATTTAAGAATAAGAATTAACCCCGATACGCAAAGCTACGGGGTAGGCTGATTTGCGATTTACGAAGTAAAAAAGACTCAGTTGGCGCTCGTTTCCGCCGGTAGTTAGGTGTAACGAGTGCCTTGTAATAAGTCGTACGGGGAAATAGGGGAAATAAGGGGTTGGTGAAATAATTTTGTAACTATTGAAAGTGTCATTGCCTTAATACATACGAATCAAGGATTGAAATAAATTTTTTCACCACAAAGGATGCACAAAGGATATCACAAAGCCACACTAAGGATAAAAGAATTACCTGATTAAAATCGCACACGTGTGCGATTTTTTTGATAGAATAAATGTTCCCGGTAACTAAAATTTTTGAAAAAATGTTTTTATAAAAAAATTTTATAAGTTTTAAACCACTGGTATCCAGCCCTGTTTTTAATCTCTAAACAATTTTTCAATTGACTTTTATTTTTCTGGCACACCATTTGAAACACTGGAACAAACAAAGAGGTAAACCGTCCCTCATTAGAAGCACGGAAATTATTAATTAAATAAGAAAGGAGCATAAAATGGCTGTAGAAAAAGCTATTGGATCATCCAGTTTAGTAGAAGTGATTGACCGTATCCTCGACAAAGGTGTCGTAGTAGATGCTTGGGTAAGAGTCTCACTAGTAGGTATCGAACTTCTTGCTATTGAAGCAAGAGTAGTTGTAGCTTCAGTTGAAACTTATCTGAAGTATGCCGAAGCAATCGGACTGACTGCAAAAGCTGCTTAAAGCATCTTAATTTGCAGTAAAAGAGATTTCTTGCTAAAATATCCTTTTCTGTTATCAGTAAAAAAGCATGTTTTGCCAAGAATTTTCAACTTATTTAAAATTAGATAAACTTTTTAAAGTCCCCAGGATGAAGACAGTTCCTTTAATTGAAATAAATGAATTCATTGAAAATATCGTAGAATCCTACGAAACCCGATTGCAGAATATGGAAGTGATCTTTACTACCTCAGAAGCAGTTACCGAATCGTCTAATACCTTACTGCAAGATTTCCATTATTCGCTGACTGACCTCAGAAAAGACAGAGACAATTTAAACACTCAGTTGCGTGAAACCCTTGCAAAGAATGGTTCTCTGCGCAGAAAAGATTACGATAACATGATGAAATACATTTTTGAGGTCCTGGAGAAAAAAGAGAAAGAGGCTGAAATGTATTTCTGCCAATACATTGAAGATCAAAAATCAATGGCCAGATCTATAAAAAAGGGCCTTCTCAATTTAAAAGACACGAAATCACAAAACAGCACGGATAAAATTAAAGTATTTAAACTGGAGTTAGACCACGTTACCAGAGAACAGGAAGTAAGAAAAGAATTCGTGATCAAACAATTTCAGGAGTACCAGGATATGCAAAATGATATAACCGCCAAATTTAACAGGCTCCTGAATTCTAAAAAAGAACCACTTACAAAGGATATCAAAAACATCATCCGGGATTTTATCAGAAAACAAAATATACAAAAGGCAGTGCGTTCGACAGGCTTAATCGAAAATATGTCAAATGTCCAACCGGCTCCCATTTAATAATAATACAGTGATAGCCAATGGCAATCAAAACAAAAAAGTTTATTAAAAAAATTATTAACCATCCCGATATCGGGATAAAAAATAGGAGAAAAATAAAATGGGAATAGCAAACGACATGAAAACACTAAGCGAAGATATTATCACCGCTTATAAACAACGGGTAAAGGATAGTGAAGTGCTCGTAAAAGAAGTGCAGAAGACCTTAAAAGGGTTTCAAAAAGATCATCTGGAAATGTCCACCGCTCTTAGAAATAATCTGGCTAAAGGAGAAACAGACAGGCTGAACGATTATAACAATTTAATGACAAGTATTCAGGAAAAGGTCAAGGAAATTCAAACTTACACTTCTAATTTACTCACAGAGTCGGCTGCTGCTCATAAAGAAATGGCTGCTGCTCTCAAGGAAGGCCTTGCTAAAGGTGAAACAGTCAGGTTTGAGGATTTTAATACCATGATGGGGAATATTCAAAATAAAGTGAAGGATATTTCTTTAAATACAAACAAATTGCTTAAGGAATTTACTGCTGCTCATAAAGAAATGGCTGCTGCTCTCAAGGAAAGCCTTTCAAAAGGCGAAACAGACAGGCTCAAGGACTTTGAAGACATGATGGGTAATATTCAAAATGAAGTAAAGGATATTTCTTTAAATACAATTAAATTGCTTAAGGAATTTACTGCTACTCATAAAGAAATGGTTGCTGCTCTCAGGGAAAGCCTTTCAAAAGGAGAAACAGACAGGCTCAAGGACTTTGAAGACATGATGGGGAATATTCAAAATGAAGTGAAGGATATTTCTTTAAATACAATCAAATTGCTTAAGGAATTTACTTCTGCTCATAAAGAAATGGCTACCGCTCTCAGGGAAAGCCTTGCTAAAGGTGAAATAGACAGGCTCCAGGATTTTAAAGAAATGATGGAAAATATTCAGAATGAAGTTAAAGACATCGAGGAATTTTCAATGAATCTTTTGAATGAGTTTGCAGCAGTTCATGAAGAAATGGCATCTGCGCTTAGTGATAATCTTTCTAAAGGAGAAACAGACAGGCTTAAGGACTTTGAAGACATGATGAAGAATATTCAAAATGAAATTAAAAACATTGAGAATTATATAGCAAGATTACTTGGAGGATTTGCCAGTGAAAGATCACAGATGGCCGATGAATGGAGTAAACTTACTACAACTATTGCCGAAATTAAAGCGAAGGCCGAAATTACACCTGTATCCAAAGCTATTGTAGACAAACCTCCTCAAACTAAAGATATAAAACCGGAATCCAAAAAGGAGGAAGTAAAACCAGAACCCAAAAAGGAGAAACCAATAGCAGCAGGAAAAAAAGTAAAAGTAGAGATGACATTGGAGGACAAAGTATTGAATTATATCAACAAACATCCAAAGGGTGTTAAAGTTGGTGAGATGGAAAAACCCCTTGGTGAAATAAGGATGAAACTCGGATATA
>CAZREZ010000035.1:0-14827 GCA_964599115.1 uncultured Bacteroidales bacterium | reverse complement strand
GGAGTTTATATTTATAAAATTGCAAGATGATTACTTAATATTTATGTATAATTTGTTAAACTCACTTCATAAATTTTACTTAATTTATGAAGTTCGGCTCAAATATTTATTATATTTGTATAAAAATTTATTTAAGAAATGGAAATTGTTCGTACTATTCAACAAAAAATTGATGTTAATCTTTATAGATTCGCAAGCCTATTAATTGATTCTGTTTACAGATAACAAAAAACCCTGACAAAACATCAGGGCATTTAACTTATTTTTTTTGACTTTTAAACAAGATTAGAAAATTAAATTGTATTTATTGCATTTTTATTAGGATATTGCACTTATTTTATAGATATTAGCTGCTTAATAATATGTTCGGTGAAATAATAACATAACGGAAAATGTGAAATGATAGTAAAATTCTCTCGGCATGCAAAACGAAGAGCAAAGCTATATAAGATTCCAGAATCAATAGTTGAAAATATATTAGATGGTTTGCATCTCAACGATGGAGAACATGAGATAATTAATAATGTATCCGGTTTTAAATATCCAATAAAGATTGTTGTCGCAGTTGAAAGCAATGTTGTAACAGTAATCACAAATTATCCATTAAAGAAAGGAAGAAAACAATGAAAGTACATTATGATGAAAAAATCGATGCTTTGTATATAAAACTAAGCGATCAAAATCCAGATGGTGTTATTGAAATCACGGAAGGAATAAATATTGACACTACAGCTGATGGAAAGCTTACAGGTATAGAAATACTCAAAGCATCTAAAAAAATTAATATTAACACAATTTTATCGTACACACTTGAATTTGACCAGGGTATATTGGGGCAAAAAATCACCGAATAAGCCGTTCGAGATGAATACTAAATTACAATAGTTAAAAAACATACAATACTTCAAATATGAAATAATATCGAAACTTATTAAGTTTAATATATATCTATTTCACTAAATTCAAATTATCAAGGGGACTTCTTACATTAAATTTATTCCGGTTAAGAACATGTATATATCTCATTGTGGTTCTTACATCTTTATGACCGAGTAATTCTTGAACAGTCCTGATGTCGTAGCCGTCTTCAAGCAGATGAGTAGCAAAGCTGTGGCGAAAAGTATGACACGAAGCATTTTTAATAATTTCAGCCTTTCGTAATGCTGTTTTAACTGCTTTTTGTAAAAAACTTTCGTGACGATGATGTTGCTTTAGTTTTCCTGATCGAGGATCAATTCCCGGTTTTTTAGCCGGAAAAACATACTGCCAGCCAATTTCTTTCGGGATATTCGGGTATTTTCGCTCAAGTGCTTCAGGTATTGAAGCGCCATGAAAGTTTTTTATTGATAAATTTTCTTTAAATATTAATTTAACCTTGCTTATCTGAAGTTGTATGGGTTCTTTAAGCAAAACAGGGAAAACTGTTGACCGGTCATTATTTCCTTTCTCATCCCTGACAATAATTTCATTCAATTCAAAATCCACATCTTTAATCCTTAATTCCAGACATTCAATAAGTCTTACACCGCATCCATATAATATGTTCGCCATAAGCCCCGCTTCACTTTTAAGTTCAGCAAGTACTCTTTTAACTTCATTACGACTTAAAACAACAGGAACTCTATTCCCAACTTTAGAATATTTAAATGAAATAACCCCAACCGGAGTTTTTAAAACTTCCTTGTATAAAAACACTAAAGCATTTAATGCCTGATAATACTACAAATTTATCGTATTATATTGCAATTTGCAGTTTTTTTGTTACAAACTAAGAGTATTATACGGATTACGTTTTTTCTTGCATATTAAGAATATTATACATACTTTTGAGAAAAATAAAATAATTTTTTAATGTGGAAAATTATAAATTTTCCGTATAATACTACAAAATAAGAGTATTATACTGCAATTTGCAGCTTAATAATATGTTCGGCACAGAAAGGGAGATAAATGTATGAGTGAGTTTATGGCACCCCCGCCTCCTGAATCAAAATGGGATCGATTCTGGGGCCACATCAAGAAGATTCATCCTGGCGTACAGGCCGCCATCGTTGCTGGCGTCTTTAGCTTGATTGGCATTTGGTTTGGATATCATCTGCAATCATCGGGTCTCGAGTCCAAGGTGAGCTCTCTCGAAGAGAATGTCACCAAACGAGAGTCTGTTATCCGAGACAAAACAGCAGAGATCCAAAGACTCGAGACGCTTCTTACTCCATTTAGAACGATTGCACTCGAGAGATATGCAGGACCTGAGGGCGAAGCCTTGCAGCAACTTGCTGATCAGATCGGCATCCTTCAGAATGCCGACAAGAAGAAATCTCAAGAGATCAATCGGTTGGAAACGGAGCTTAACAAAACGAAATTTCTCGCGGAGCCCTGCAAGATATCCTTTCTATCAAAAGCGATCAAAAAAGAGGATAAAGGGTATCGAGTCACGCTTCGGTTCAAACCAACGAAGAATGAACGATTAGGACTGCTCGCAGCACTCCCTGTCAACAGTACCGAACGAATACTCGATTTCTGGCCAACAAAGGGATCAACTTTCAAAAGTGGTCCAGACTCCAAGAAGATCGGAGAAAATGGTAAATCGGCCAGACTGATGTATAGCCTCCTGGGCTTTGGCTATCCATCCGTAGATGTTGTTGTTTCTGGACCTGTTGCTATACAGATACAAGGAGATAACGGACTAGAGACATTCGAAGTAGAAGTGAAAAAAAATGCCGAACCAGAGAATTGAGTGTATTTGCACGTAACCGCGCAAAACACTCATTCTGATCGTTAGGTGGAAATGAGAATTGATGAGATGAAGAATTCAGATCTGAAAGAAGAATACCGTGCTCGATATTACCCAATCTTCAATAACTTCGCCTCGCGCCTTCATACGCTTCTCGAAGAACTCGTGAAGAGTGAAGGAATTTCCGTTGCCCAAATCGAGCATCGTGCTAAGTCTCCTGAGAGTTTGGCAGGTAAGCTAAAACGAAAACAATACCAAGATCCATTCAGTGATATCAAGGATCTTGCCGCTTTAAGAGTAGTCACCTATTACAACGATGATGTGCAAAACGTTGCGGAAGTCATACGCCGGGAGTTTGCGGTTGATAATGAGCACTCTTCCGATAAAATAGAGGAACTTGCGGTTGATGAGTTTGGATACAGATCGTTCCACCTTGTCTGCTTCCTTCAATCCCCAAGGGATATTCTTCCCGAATGGCGTCAGTTTGCTGGGCTCGCGGTTGAAATCCAGATACGTAGCGTTCTTCAGCATGCGTGGGCTGCAATAAGCCATAAACTCGACTACAAGATGGCATCACAGGCGCCTGCAGAGTTGCGTCGGCAGCTGTTTAGGTTAAGTGCACTTCTTGAGCTCGCTGACGAGCAATTTGCAAGTTTGAGGAATCAGACTAAGCAAATCAATGCCGAATATAAGAAAGAGGTCCAACTAGGAGACCTTGAAATCCCATTAAATTTGAACTCCCTGATAGAGTACGCGGACGTAAAATTAGATTTTGAAAGATGGGAGAGCGCAGGTCGATCTGTCGGCATGAAGGAGGCTGTTATGGATGAATATGGCTTGAAAGTGGCACCTGAGCATGTGCTCTATACCCTTCAGGCTCTTAAAGTTGAAAAAAATTCCGAACTCGATTCTCTGCTAAAAAAGCACTTTCCTAATGCAGAAACGGTGCTCCGCGAATTTCAAACGCTTCTGAAAGCAAAGGGAGGCCAATTTGAAGCCGTGGGCTATGACATCATAAATGTAGTGCTGACGATTTCGGAATGTGTACGATTGCCTAAAGGATTTGAATGGCCCATGTATTTCTATCCTCCAATTCGCTCCACGATTCGAGAACTGGTGAAAAGAAGCACCTAACAATAGCATGCACAAGGACGCTCGTAACCTCGCGCCTGTGATGCGAAACGTTATAAAATAATGTATCAAAATAACAAAATTAATAGCTGGTCTTTTTATTCCCCTAAATTATAAACCTCCATGCACAATACCATTCATCAGGATGTTTGTCGGGTGGGCAGCTTATACATTCGGTCTTTATTCTGGAGTCTATTGATTCGACGAAAGTTGTATATTCAACCAAACCACCTGATTTGCATGGATAATCATCCAAACCTTTTCGTTTCCGGGCACTTTGAACGCGGCAGTCATTCATCTGAAAAACAAAACTATTTGGAGTTTCTTCTGTAATTGATTGTTTGTTTACTGTTGCATATAAACGAAAATTCAATGCTATTTTTAATCCTTCCAGTCCGGGATTTTCAGGCAAGTTTAAAAAGCGTTTTATTGACCATGCTTCAAAAGGAGAAAATTGTCCCCAGCAAGTGTCATTACACCTTTTTGCATCAAACATGCTTTTTGAAAACTCAACTGCCTGAAACCAGACTCCATCATTTGCAAGCCAGTTTACAGCAACTTTTTCTTTTAACTCATGAAGCTTTTCTTTCGGAAGGTCAAGCAATGGTTTCGGAACATCATCTTCCATTTCAAAACCAAGGGTTTTTGACAATCTTTTCATCTGGATATGATAACTTTTTGAATAAGCTTCCTTGAGTATTTTTTGTGCTTTTTCACGTCCGTACTGGTGCTGAACTTCAGCATACCAGAAAGCATAATGCATTATTGTGCGATGAAAAAAATCAATTACTAACCGTGCTGTTTCTTTATGATTCAGGTCTTCCTGTGATTTCAAAATTCTTTCCATAATTAAATATTTTTAATGCCATTTTTACAACATCATCAAATGTTTTTTTATCAATTTTATATTTAATATTATTTTTATCAAAATAATACAGTAAATTTTTTGTGTCCATATTACCAATCAGTTTATCATCTGCCATAGGGCAACCACCCAAGCCATTGATAACCGTATCAAATCTTCTGCAGCCGGCTTTATAGGCAGCATCTGTTTTTTCATACCAATCATTAGGTTTGGCATGTAAATGTAAACCAAACTCAATATCAGTAAATTTAGGAATTAATGTTGAAAAAACCTCATTTATTCTTTCAGGAGTAGAATTTCCAAGAATATCTGAAAAAGGAATAATTTGTATCCCAAGCCTGTAAAGTACATCAACCCATTTCTTAACTAACTCAATATTCCACTCATCTTCATAAGGATTTCCAAAACCCATTGCTATATAAACTACAAGTTCCTTTTTTGCTTTAATACAAATATTTTTTAAAACTTCAATGGTTTGCAACGAACTTTCAATATCAGAATTAATATTTCTTTTCAGAAATGTTGGAGAGACCGAAAATGGAAAAATAAGATATTTTATTTCATCAAAACCGGCAGCAATTTCACCTCCTTTTTTGTTTGCAACCAAAACCATTAATTTGGATTTGGTTTTTGACATATCCAACTTTTTCAAAACTTCTGCCGTATCGCTTAGCTGCGGAATTGCATCAGTAGAAACAAAACTCCCGACATCAACAGCATCAAAACCAACTTTCAATAATAAATTAATATAATCTGCTTTAAGTTGTGTAGGAATAATTTTTCTCAAGCCCTGCATACCATCACGGGGAGTTTCGATAATTTTCATCTGAATTTTACCTTCCTGTCAATGTTTTGGGAATTCTGCCATTATTAATTGTTTCCGAACGTAACCTGCGACCGATTATTTTTTCAAATATTTTCCCAATCTCAAGAACTTTGTCAACATCAACACCCACATCAATTCCCATTTCATCCATCATAACAACCATATCTTCGGTGCAAACCAAACCAACTGTATTAGGGTCTTTATAGTAATAAGAACCTGTTCCCGAAACAGGCACACCACTGACAAAATTTGCGGGCTGACCACCGATTCCTCCTAAACACGATTCATAATTCGTTATTCCTGCCTGTAATGCAGCCAAAACATTTGCCAATCCCCATCCGCGTGTAACATGAAAATGAGCAATATGTTTTTCAGGTTGCGGAATTGAATCCAAAAGCATTGAGAAATATTTATAAACCCTGTCGGGAGAGGCAGAGCCATCATGGTCGGCATGTTCAATATCATCAGCACCGATATCAAGCCATCGTTGTGTAAACTCTATGGCTTTTTTCATTTCAGTAGGACCTTCTATGGGGCAACCCCAAATAGTGCTGACTGTTCCGTTTACCTTAATACCGGCATCATGACACATAGGAATATATTTCTCACTCATCTTCCAGTATTCAGCAAGACTTGCACCTGAATTTCTTTTATGATGTGATTCACTCGTTGAAACCATTAATAAAACCCTGTCGGGTCCATACCCGTCTTTCTTTGCCTGTATTGCCCTTTCTATTGACCTTTCCCTGATTGTGATTGCTGTCAGAGTTACATCATTAAGCAAATGCTTAACTTTTCTGCTTGCATGCAAACGTTTCATTAAATCATCGGCATCCTTAAACTGAGGCATCCCTTGTGGATTGCCAAAATTTGTTGTTTCTACATGTTTAAATCCTGCAAGAATTAATTGTTCAAGAACCCAAAGCTTTGCTTCTGTAGGAATAATTTTTTCTTCATGTTGAAAACCGTCTCTAACGGTTATTTCTCCGATTTTTACTTTTTTTGGATAGTTCATAATCACATTTTTCACCTTTATATCTTTAATTTTTAATTTTTTATTTCTGCTAAAATAATTAAATATCTAAAATTAATCTGCATAAATAGTAAAAATTTATTTATAATTGCACTGAAATATTAACAATTATATTATTTTATTCTTTTATAAACCCAAATTTTAAAATAGTGTTTACATTAGAAACAAAAATCAATACCAACTCGGATGAGTTTAAAAAAAACAAAGAAGAATTTCAAAAGATTTTAAAGAAATATAAAGAAATTCATCAAGAAATTATTAAGGGTGGTCCGGAAAAATCCATAATAAAACATAAAGGAAGAGGGAAGCTGCTTGTAAGGGAAAGAATTGACAAGCTGATTGATCCTAATACTCCTTTTTTGGAATTATCTCCTCTTGCATCTTACAATATTTTTGACAATGGTCATCCTTCAGCAGGAATCGCCACAGGAATAGGCGTAATACACGGAAAAGAAACCATAATTATTGCTAATGATGCAACTGTAAAGGGCGGTACTTACATCAAAGAAACAATAAAAAAACATTTACGGGCACAGGAAATTGCTATGGAAAACCATTTGCCCTGTGTTTATCTGGTTGATTCCGGAGGAGTATTTTTACCTGAGCAGGCAAATGTTTTTCCCGACAGAGATCACTTCGGCAGGTTCTTTTACAATCAGGCACAGTTATCATCAAAGGGAATTCCGCAAATAGCAATCGTTATGGGGTCATGTACTGCAGGTGGTGCGTATGTTCCTGCAATGAGCGACGAAACAATTATCGTTAAAAAGCAGGGAACAATTTTCCTTGGCGGACCACCATTAGTAAAAGCAGCTACCGGTGAAGTTGTTACACCTGAAGAACTTGGCGGTGCAGAAGTTCATACTTCAATGTCAGGAGTAGCTGACCATTTAGCCGACAATGATGAACATGCTATTCAAATCTGCAGGAATATCTTTGAAAATCTTGAAGTAAATGAAAAGCAAAATTTAGACATTGAAGCTATTGAAGAGCCAATTTACGATCCCGAAGAATTATATGGAATAGCACCCATTGATTTCAGAAAAATGATTGACCCCCTCGAAGTTATTATGCGTATTGTTGATGGAAGTAAGTTCCATGAATTTAAGGGAAAATACGGCAAAACTCTCATTACCGGTTTTGCCCGAATCATGGGTTTTCCTGTCGGGATACTGGCAAATAATGGTGTTTTGTTCTCTGAATCCGCTTTAAAAGGAACACATTTTATTGAATTATGTGCAACAAGAAAAATTCCGCTGTTATTCCTTCAAAATATAACAGGATTTATAGTTGGAAAAGATTTTGAAAGAAAAGGCATTGCCAAGGACGGAGCCAAATTAGTTCACGCAGTTGCCAATGCTAATGTCCCTAAATTCACTGTAATTTTTGGCGGTTCTTTCGGTGCGGGCAATTACGGAATGGCAGGCCGTGCTTTCAGCCCCCGTTTGTTGTTTATGTGGCCTAATGCGAAAATTTCAGTGATGGGCGGAATGCAGGCAGCCGGTGTTCTGATTACCGTTAAATATGACCAGTACAAAGCCATAGGAAAAGAAATGCCTCAGGAAGAAATTGATAACCTTAGAAAAACCATTATGGATAAATACGATCAGGAAGGCTCAGCTTATTTTAGTACTGCCCGCTTGTGGGACGATGGTATTATTGATCCGGTTGATACACGTAAAATAATTGCCATGGGCATTTCAATGTCATTGAATAATAAATTTCCTGAACAAAAATTCGGAGTATTCAGGATGTAAAACATTAGACATGAAATCATACCAAAACATTGAATTTGAATTAACAGAAAGTATCAGCACCGTATGGCTAAACCGACCTGAAAAACACAATGCTATGAACGCCGAAATGATAGCTGAAATTATTGATTGTTTTTTTGAAATCAATAACATGTCCGAAGCACGAATTGTATTACTCAAGGGGCGGGGAAAATCATTTTGTGCCGGTGCCGACTTGAATTACATGAAAGGCATAGCCGAATTTGGTTACGACGAAAATTATCACGACAGTTTACAATTAGCCAAATGCTTTAATGTGATTTATACTTGCAAAAAACCTACAATTGCTGTTGTGCAGGGCGCTGCAATAGGTGGGGCAAACGGATTACTTGCTGCTTGTGATTTTGTTTATTGTACAGATGAAACAAAATTTGCTTTCGCAGAAGTGAAACTCGGCATTGTTCCTGCCACTATTTCGCCTTATATTGTAAAACGAATCGGTGAATACGGAGCAAGAGATCTGATGCTTACCGGAAGAAGATTTCTCGGTAAAGAAGCAGAATATTACAGATTAGTAAATAAATCTTTACCCGCTGAAGAACTGGAAGACCAAATAAATTCAACTATAAAAGTATTAATGTCAAGCGGACCGGATGCAATAGCTGCTTGCAAACAGTTACTTTACAATATTTCAAATAAAATAAATTTTGATGATTCCATTGATTACACAGCAAATTTGATTGCTGAGTTACGTGCTTCAAAAGAAGGGCAGGAAGGTATGGCTGCCTTTCTTGAAAAAAGAAAACCCAACTGGGCAAAATAAATTATTTGAATATGATTATTTTATTTCCTCTCCTGAGGAAAAGATTACAGAAAAATAAAATATGAAAAAACGACCGATAAAATTCAGTTTGATATACCGTGACATGTGGCAATCTTCAGGAAAATATGTTCCCCGTGTTGACCAATTAAAAAAGATTGCCCCCGTTATAGTTGATATGGGATGTTTCTCAAGAATTGAAACAAACGGAGGAGCTTTTGAACAAGTAAACTTACTTTATGGAGAAAATCCCAACAAAGCTGTCCGTGAATGGACAAAACCGTTCAATAAAGCAGGTATTCAGACACATATGCTTGAGAGAGCATTAAACGGTATACGAATGTTTCCTGTACCTGCTGATGTCCGTCACTTAATGTATAAAGTCAAAAAAGCACAAGGTACAGATATTGCAAGATCATTCTGCGGATTAAATGACCCGAGAAACCTTGAGCTCTCAGTAAAATATGCTAAAGAGGCCGGGATGATATCCCAGGCAGCATTGAGTATCACTCATTCAAAAATCCATAGTGTTGATTATTTTATGGATGTGGTTGACAAAGCTGTTGAATTCGGAACAGATGAAATTTGCCTGAAAGATATGGCAGGTGTCGGACGACCTGCAACATTAGGCAAATTAGTCAAAGCTATTAAAGACAAATACCCCGATATTATAGTCCAGTATCACGGGCATTCAGGCCCAGGATTTTCTGTTGCTTCAACGTTGGAGGTCGCTAAAGCCGGAGCCGATTATATTGATGTTGCAATGGAGCCGCTATCGTGGGGGATGGTCCATCCTGATGTGATAACAATTCAAGCAATGCTTAAAGATGCAGGTTTTGACGTCCCTGAAATAAACATGAAAGCATATATGGAAGCACGTGCTTTAACACAAAGTTTTATTGACGATTTTCTGGGATATTTTATTAACCCTAAAAATAGATTTCTCTCATCATTGATGATACAATCAGGCCTGCCCGGCGGAATGATGGGAAGCCTGATGGCTGATCTAAAAGGTGTTCATGATGGTATAAATTATTCTTTAAAAGCCAGTAATAAAAAAGAACTTACGGAAGATGACCTCCTTGTAAAATTATTTGACGAAGTTGCTTATGTTTGGCCTAAATTAGGATATCCGCCACTAGTTACACCATTCAGCCAATATGTAAAAAATGTAGCACTTTTAAATATCGTTCAGTTGGCAAAAGGAGAAGAAAGATATTCAATGATGGACGAAACCACTTGGGACATGATACTTGGAAAAGCAGGTAAATTACCTGGTCCGTTAGCTCCCGAAATAATCAATCTTGCAGAAAAACAAAACAGGAAATTTTATACCGGAATACCACAGGATGCATATCCTGATATACTGGATAAGTGTCGTAAAGAAATGAAAAAAAATAAATGGAATTTGGGTGAAAATTATGAAGAGTTATTTGAGTTTGCCATGCACGAAACCCAATACAGAGATTATAAATCCGGTCTTGCAAAAAAAAGATTTGAAGAAGAAATTCATAAATTAAAATCACAAAGTTCAACAACAAAAACAACAATCGCCGTGAAAGAAAAACAAACCCCCAAACGTAATTCTTATTATAAAGATAAAGTAGATTATCCCATTGCAATGGTTGCATTCCTTTTGTATAGCCTTAATAATAAATTGATGAATGAAGAGCAACCTGTTAAAAATGACCATAATATCTGGGAAACTATCGGATACTGGAGAAATTTGATGACCATTAATTTAACTTATAACAAAGAAGAATATCCTGTAATCGTTAATAAAGCCAGAGACAATAAATATAAATTTGAGATATCAGAAAACGTATATAATTCAAAATTAGAATTTATAACAAAAGGCGAACTTGATTTTACTATTGAAAAAAACACTTATCTGGCAACAATTTCAAAAGGTGAAGAAGGAAAAACTAAAATTACAATAAATGGTGAGAATTTTCAGATGTCCAGAAATGACTTTTTAGAACAGGAGGCAATTTCACATGGAGAAGAAGAACTCATGGCAGATGAAGAATCCCACATCATTTCACCTATTCCGGGAAGAATATTCAAGATAAATGTTAAAGAAGGTAATAAAATTAAGAAAGGTGATGTTGTAATAGTTATTGATGCAATGAAAATGGAAAACAACATTGTTTCAAAAAAAGATACAGTTATAAAGAAAATTCTTGTTTCCCTTGATGAAATGGTTGATGCAGGTGTCTCACTAATAGAAATTGAATAAAATAAAAATATTAACAACATAAAAAAGTCATGAATTTTGAATTGACAGAAGAACAAAAACTTATCAGGGAAACCGTAAGAGATTTCGCAGAAAGGGAAATAAAACCTGTAGCTAAAGAGCTTGACGAAAAAGCAGAATTTTCAATTGAATTGACAAATAAAATCGGAGAACTTGGGTTATTTGGCATGTACTTACCCGAAAAATACGGTGGACAAGGTTTGGATAATATATCTTACATAATTGCAGTTGAAGAGATTGCAAGAGTTGACGGCTCACAGGCAGCAACACTTGCTGCGCATAATTCGCTTGGAATAGGACCGCTTTACTATTACGGAACTGAAGAACAAAAAATGAAATACCTGCCTCAACTTTGCACAGGCGATGCTCTTTGGGGATTCGGACTTACAGAACCCGATGCCGGCTCAGATTCAAGAGGAACAAAAACCAAAGCAATACTTGAAAACGGAGAATGGATAATTAATGGATCAAAGATTTTCATTACGAATGGTTCATCAGATATTTCCATTGGTTCTGTCGTTCAGGCAGTATCCGGTGAAAAAGACGGTAAAAAAGAATTCACATGTATTATTGTTGAAAAAGGAACGCCCGGATTTAAGCAAGCGACCATGCATGGCAAGATGATGTGGAGAGCTTCAAATACAGCCGAACTTTATTTTGATGATTGTAAAGTGCCTGAAGAAAATCTTTTAGGTAAAATCGGTCAAGGCTCAAAAATTATGTTAAGCACACTTGATAACGGAAGATTGTCAATCGCTGCAATGGGCTTAGGTTGCGCCCAGGGAGCTTTTGAACTGGCATTGCAATATTCACAGGAACGAAAACAATTCGGTAAGCCAATATGTAAATTCCAGGTCAATGCTTTTAAACTTGCAGATATGGCAACAAAAATCGAATTGGCTCGTAACCTGCTGTATAAAGCATGTTGGCTTAAAGACAACAACAAACCTTTCGGGAAAGAAGCAGCAATGTCGAAACTTTATTGTTCGGAAATTGCCAGGCAAGTAGCTGATGAAGCTGTCCAGCTTCACGGTGGTTATGGCTTGATGAAAGATTATGATGTTGAACGATTTTACCGCGATCAGCGTTTATTACAAATCGGCGAAGGCACTTCCGAAATCCAACGACTGGTAATCTCAAGGCACCTTGGAATTTAAAATCAGGTTATCCCTATATTTGTAACAATAGTGTAATGTCAAATGTCAGAAGTCAGATGTATGATGTCAAATATATTAGAGAAATTATGATTTTGAAATACATATAACATTTGACTTTTGACATCATACATTTGACATAACAATATACAGAAGTTCAGCAAAAGAAATGAAAACAAAAAAAGTCACGTTAGGGACGAACTATTTGTAACATATGACGGCAGTCCTGTGAATAAAAGAAATCAAGCTAAGAAAAGTCCCATCGGGATGATCTGATAAACAATGAATTACAAAATATAAAAATATGCAAAACAATATCCTTTGGCAACCAAAAAAAGAAAAGGCAGAAAGATCACAGATGAATGAATTCATTAATGTGATAAGGAAAAAGTATAGTCAGGATATAAAAGATTATTACAACCTTCATCAATGGAGTATTGAAAATATTGCTGATTTTTGGGGAGAATTTTGGGATTATTCTCAAATTATTTATTCAAAAAAATATGACACAGTAGTTGATGAACCGAAAAAAATGCCTGGAGCTAAATGGTTCAGCGGGGCACGATTAAATTATGCCGAAAACCTGCTCAAAAGAAGAGATAACCATACGGCAATTATTTTCCGTGGAGAAGATAAAGTAAAAAAAACGATTACATATAAAGAACTGTTTGAAGAAGTTCACAAAGTAGCTGAAGGCTTGAAAAGACTCAGCATTAAAAAAGGCGACCGTGTTGCCGGGTTCATGCCCAACATGCCCGAAACAATAATTGCCATGCTTGCTGCTTCTTCAATAGGAGCAATCTGGTCATCTTCATCTCCCGACTTTGGAATTAAAGGTGTGCTTGACCGGTTCAGCCAAATAGAGCCCAAAATTATTTTCTCGGCAGACGGCTATTATTTTAAAGGTAAAATATTTGATTCGCAGGAAAAGTTAAAAGGTATCCTTGATAAATTACCATCTGTTGAAAATGTAGTGATGATAAAATATACAGGTAATCTGGATTTAGAAACAATGCCAAAAGCCATGAGTTGGGAAGACCTGGCTCAATCCGCAAAAGAAGAAATGACCTTCGAGCAATTACCTTTTGACTATCCGCTTTATATCATGTATTCCTCCGGAACAACGGGACTTCCAAAAAGTATTGTCCATTCAGCCGGAGGTACATTAATTCAACATTTAAAGGAACTAATTCTGCATTGCGATCTTACGGAAGATGATGTAATCTTTTATTTTACCACCTGTGGCTGGATGATGTGGAACTGGTTTATCAGTTCACTGTCAGTTGGTGCTACCATTGTTTGTTATGATGGAAACCCGTTTTATCCTGCTCCTGATGCTTTACTTAAAATGGCTGATGAGTTGGACATTTCAATTTTCGGGACGAGTGCAAAATATATTGCCTCGCTGGAAGCTGCGGGTGTTGTACCTAAAGAAATTTCCGGTTTCCCGAAACTGAAAGCAATTACTTCAACCGGCTCTCCCTTATCAGATGAAAGCTTTGAATATGTTTATAAAAAATGGAAAAAAGATGTTCAGCTATCTTCAATTTCAGGAGGCACTGATATTATTTCATGTTTTGTATTGGGAAATCCAATTCTGCCGGTTTATAAAGGCGAAATTCAATGTAGCGGATTAGGTATGGATGTTGACAGTTTTGACGAAAATGGTAATACGATTATCGGTGATAAAGGTGAACTGGTTTGTAAATCCGCCTTCCCCTCCATGCCGATATATTTCTGGAATGATGAAAACGGAGAAAAATATAAAAATGCCTATTTTACAGTTTATGAAAATATATGGTGGCACGGGGATTACATTCGAATCAGCGAACATGGTGGCATTACAATGTTCGGACGCTCGGATGCAACTTTAAATCCCGGTGGTGTTCGAATAGGCACTTCAGAGATTTACCGTATAGTTGAAAATATGGAAGAAATTGATGATTCGGTTGTTGTGGGGCAAAAATTTGAGGATGATGAACGTGTTATCTTATTTGTCAAATTAAATAACAAATTTAAACTTACTGATGAGCTAAAGAAAAAAATTGCAGCCATAATACGAACAAATTGCAGCCCGCGGCATGTTCCTGCCATTATTCTTGATGTCCATGATGTTCCTTATACTATCAATGGAAAAAAAATAGAAATTGCAGTGAAGAAAATAATTCATGGTGAGGAAGTGAAAAATAAGGATGCCCTTGCTAACCCGGAATCATTAAATTATTATAAGGATCACACTGAATTAAAACATTAAATTACTTTAATTGTTAAATA
>CAZREZ010000034.1:1706-14843 GCA_964599115.1 uncultured Bacteroidales bacterium | reverse complement strand
TATACTATTAAAATATAATTATGAAAAAATACAAGCACCTTTTTTTTGATTTAGACCGGACCATCTGGGATTTTGAAAAAAATGCAAAAGAAACTTTCAGCGAGATTTATGATAAGTATAAACTAAAACAAAAAGGTGTCCCTTCTCTTGAAGAGTTTACAAAAACCTATAAATATTACAATGATATGTTGTGGAGTTATTACAGAGAGGGTAAAATTATAAAAGAAGTGCTTAGCATTAAACGTTTTAAACTTACTTTAAATGATTTTGGAATAGATGATGAATTTTTAGCAACTAACATTGCCGATGATTATGTGACAATTAGTCCTTTGAAAACAAATTTGTTTCCTCATTCGCATGAAATACTTGAATATTTATATCCCAAATACAAACTGCACCTTATTACTAACGGTTTTGAGGAAGTTCAGCAAAAAAAAATTGATGTTTCGGATTTGCGAAAATATTTTAAACAGATAATAACTTCGGAAGAAGCAGGTACTAAAAAACCCGAAAAACAAATTTTCCTCTTTGCATTATCAAAAGCTAAAGCTAAAATTGATGAAACATTGATGATTGGTGATGATTTAAATGTAGATATTTTGGGAGCAAAAGCAGCAGGTATTGACCAGGTTTTTGTTAATTATAACTATATTACTCATAATAACGAAATTACTTATGAAATAAATTCGCTGAAAGAACTGGAAGATTTGCTATAAGAAAGTATTGCAGGTATTAAATTGTTCCAATTCAAATCTTTGCGTCTCTGCGTCTTTACGTGATGAATTATTCAGGTTAAATACTTAACTAAACTCTGCAATCACTGTCTTTCCTCCTCTGACTTCCTGCCTTAATTTTACTTTAATTTTAGCATCAACAGGCAATAATAAGTCAAAGCGCGAACCAAATTTAATTATTCCAATTTCATCACCCTGGACAACTTGCTTGCCAACTTCTGCATTGGATACTATTCTTCTTGCCAATATACCTGCTATCTGACGAGATAATACGGATTGATGTTTACCATTTTCTATTACAAAGCTTGTTCTTTCGTTTTCTGAAGATGATTTAGGATGATATGCTGCAAAGTATTTTCCGGGATGATGTTTAAAAAAAGTGATATTACCGCTTATCGGGTACCAGTTAACATGTATATTAAGTGGCGACATAAAAACCGACATCTGTATTCTTTTATCTTTAAAGTATTCATTTTCTTCAACTTCTTCAATTGCAACAACTTTACCGTCTGCTCCGCTTAATATATTGTTAGCATTAATTTCAATTATTCTTTTTGGCTGCCTGAAAAACCTTATAATCAAAATAAAGAATATAAAGCCGATGAAATAAAGAAAATAATGTATAAAAGTTTGAACAGGAAATAATAAATTTATTATTAATACAATTGCCAGTATTGCTAACAGCATAATAAAAATTATTAAATATCCTTGTTTATGAATTCTCATTTTAGATAATAAGTTTCAAATAAATATATACAAAAGGTACTGCCATAAGAACAGCATCAAAGCGGTCTAATATCCCGCCATGCCCCGGTAAAATATTTCCTGTGTCTTTAATATTCATACTTCTTTTGAACATTGATTCGGTTAAATCGCCCAATGTGCCGAAAACAGTAATGATCAGAGCTATAATTACCCACTGGATACTACTGAGATCATAAAAAATCAACGAAATAATATAAGCTGTTAATATAGCAAAAATTACTCCGCCAAAACTTCCTTCCCAGGTTTTTTTCGGGGAAATTCTTTTAAAAAGCAGATGTCTTCCGAGTGTTATTCCGGTTAAATATGCAAAAATATCATGCATCCATATAATAATAAAAAAACCTAAAAGTATCTCATATCGAAATACACCGGGAATAAGTCCGATGTTAAAAAAGAAATTTAACAATGAAAAAGGTAAGGCAATATAAATAATTCCCAGTATTGAAAAGGATATGTTTGTAAAAGGATTTTTGTTTTTTGAAAATAACTCAATAAAAAAAATAAGTGGGATTGTGACTAAATTTATCAGTAGAATTTTTACATCAGCTATATTCATGGCAACTAATGCCATTGATATAAATAATATGCCACCTGAAAAAATTCCGGCTAATATTTGTGGACGGGCAATGCTTGTTGTTTTAACCAAACTGTAAAATTCCCAAAGTCCAAATATAGTAATTACAAGAAACAGAATAACAAAAGAATACTGATTCCAGATTATTGAACCGATAATCAGAGCTACAAATATTAATCCTGTGATTGTTCTTTTTATAAGGTTTTTCACTCTATATTTTAGTTACCGGTTAAATCATTACTTTCAATTAAAAAGACGTACATGTTTTCAGGCCCGTGTGCACCCATTACAAGTGTTTTTTCAATATCTGCCGTTCTGCTGGGTCCAGTAATTACCGAGATCATTGAAGGTAATTTATTTTCGTATTTTTCCTTTATTTTTTTCAGGGCATCTTTTAAATCCGGAACCAATTGCGAAGTATAAGCCATCACAATATGGGTTTCGGGATAAACATTCAACCTTCTTCCTGATTTTTGTCCTGATGAAACCATAACACTTCCGAGTCGTGCAATTAAATATTCACATCTGGTAATTCCCACATTAATATCAAGGAAATCTTTTTCGCTTGCTTTAAAGGCTATTCCGCCATTAGATAATAAAGATTGAATTTTTTCATCAAGGCAAAATATATTATCCAGGTTATTTTCAGAAATAAGTATTTTCAGATTTTCTATAAATTCAATTTCATTAATGCAGTAAATAAATTTTCCTGCAACTTTTGTAAATTCCTGTGCAAAAGCAACATCCAATGTGTCATCCAATTGTGTATAAACCGAACTTTCAAATTCAACATTCGGATAAGGGTTATCCAATTTGCTGATTAAAGCATTTCTTACCCGTTTTAATATTTTTTCACGTGATGTACTTTCTTCCATAAAAGATTAAAAGTGTCAGTTTAAAATAAAGTGCCTGTTTGTTCTTTTTCAGGAACTTGTGATTTACTTTCCTTTGCAATAGTTTTTTTATCGGGTTGGACGTTGGCTTTAGGAGGTAATTTTTTTGTTTTTGTTTTTTTCGCTAATTTCTTTTCTGTTTTAGTAACTTCAATAATATTTTTATCGTCATAAGGTCTTTTACCGAAAATTATTTCCAGATCTTCACTAAAAATAACTTCTTTTTCAAGTAAGAGGGTGGCTAATGTTACAAGTTTGGGTCTGTTTTTTAGTAACAGGCTTTTTGCTCTTTGGTATGCTTTTTCAACCATTTTACTTATTTCTTTATCAATGGTTTCAGCAGTTTTTTCACTGTATGGTTTATGGAAAGAATATTCCTGTTGACCGGTTGAATCATAATAACTGATATTTCCGATAGCTTCACTTAATCCGAAATAAGTAACCATAGCGAAAGCCTGCTTGGTAACTTTTTCAAGGTCGTTCAAAGCACCGGTAGAAACTTTTCCGAAGTTGATTTCTTCCGAAGCTCTGCCACCCAAAGCTGCTGTCATTTCATCAAACATTTGTTCAAAAGTTGTTATTTGCCGTTCTTCGGGTAAATACCATGCAGCACCAAGCGATTTGCCTCTGGGAACAATTGTAACCTTAACAAGCGGATTAGCATGTTCAAGCAACCAGCTAACCGATGCATGGCCAGCTTCGTGGTATGCAATAACTTTTTTCTCGAGTTGTGAAATAATTTTATTTCTTTTTTCCAATCCACCGATGATACGGTCAATGGCATCCATAAAATCCTGCTTGTCAATTAATTTTTTATTTTTTCTTGCACCAATCAAAGCTGATTCATTACAAACATTGGCAATATCGGCTCCTGAAAAACCAGGTGTTTGTTTTGCAAGGAAATCAATATTAACCGTTTTATTAATTTTTAAAGGTTGCATGTGGACTTTAAAGATTGCTTTTCTTTCTACCAGATCAGGTAATTCAACATGAATTTGACGGTCAAATCTGCCTGCTCTCATCAATGCTCTGTCAAGAATATCGGCACGGTTTGTTGCTGCAAGAATAATTACACCTGTGTTGGTTGCAAAACCGTCCATTTCGGTAAGCAATTGATTTAAAGTATTTTCTCTTTCGTCGTTAGCACCGGTCATAGGATTTCTACCACGTGCACGCCCGATAGCATCAATTTCATCAATAAAAACTATGCATGGAGCTTTTTCTTTTGCTTGCTTAAAAAGATCTCTTACTCTTGAAGCGCCGACACCAACAAACATTTCAACAAAATCGGAACCTGAAATTGAGAAAAAGGGAACTTTAGCTTCCCCTGCCACTGCTTTAGCCAATAATGTTTTACCTGTACCAGGAGGGCCAATAAGTAATGCTCCTTTTGGTATCTTTCCGCCTAATTGAGTGTATTTTTCCGGGTTTTTCAGGAAGTCAACAATTTCCATTACTTCAACTTTGGCTTCTTCAAGTCCTGCAACAGCATTAAAGTTAATAGTAACATTTGAACTTTTATCAAATAGCTGTGCCTTGGATTTACCAATATTAAAAATATGTCCACCCGCACCACTTCCACCACGACTCATCATTCTCATGATTAAAAACCAAATACCAACTAAAACAACAATTGGAATTATCCAGCTAAGTATATCACTACCCCAGTCTCGCCTTTCCTCGTTATCAATATATATTCGTTTAGTAGCATTACGCTGCGCTTCTTCAACCCATTCTACAAATTTATCAGGAGTTGTTACATTATAATAAAACTGTGGTCCTGTGCCTCCGGAATTTTTTCCTCTGACTTCATCATATTCTGGTCTGGATAATTTGTCTTTCTTTATATAGATTTCTGCTTTTTCTTTATTTATCAATACTATTTTTTCAACGTCTTCCGATTCCAGCATTTCCATCAAATCTCTCTTGTCGGTTTTTTTAGCACCATCTCCAAAATTCATAATTTGAATGATAATAAAAATTACAGCCAGTATTCCGTAAATCCAATAGAAGTTAAATTTACCTTTTGTCTTTTTCCCTTTTGGTAGATTTACAGGAGTTTTACTTTTAGTGTCTTTAGTCTTTGTATCTTTATGTTTTTCTGTCATTATATCTTTAATTATAATTTATAAAAACCTTCCGTTTTTATTCATCGTTCTTAAATTTTTTAATCTCAGCATCTGCCCAAAGATTTTCCAAACGATAAAAATCTCTTGTGTTTTCCTGAAAAATATGAACAACCACATCAGCATAATCTATTAAAATCCATTCTGCATTTTTAAAACCTTCTTTATTCCACGGATTTGCACCACTTACTTTTTTTACCTCATAAATCACTGAATCCGCAATTGCTTCAACCTGAATTTTTGAAGTCCCATGACATATAATAAAAAAATTACAAACTGCATTAGGTATCTTTGTTAGATTCAGGCTTACAATATTTTTCCCTTTTTTTTCCTGAATTCCGTGAATTATTATATCATTTAATATTTCCGATTTTGTCTTCCGTGTTTTTTTTACCATTTAATATTAAAATTTGCGACTGCAAAAGTAAGCAATTTAATTATAAAATACACATGGATTTTTATTTTTAGATAGGTTGAGCCATTTAGCCTCATTTTAGTTATTTTTTTTATTAACAAAATTTAAGATGAAATATAAGCTATTTTTTATACATTTGCAAGAATTTTTAAATTAAAATAATATGTCACTAAATAACGGAAAATTTTCAGATGAGGGACTTACTTTTGATGATGTTCTGTTAGAACCTTCATATTCGGATATATTCCCCCGAAATGTTGATATAAGTACTCTTTTCTCAAGAAATATTAAGCTGAATATTCCTATTGTTTCAGCAGCGATGGATACTGTAACCGAATCATCCATGGCTATTGCCATAGCCCAGGAAGGAGGAATAGGTGTTATTCATAAAAACATGACTATAGATGAACAGGCTACTCATGTTAGAAAAGTAAAACGTGCTGAAAGCGGTATGATACTTGACCCTATTACTTTAAAAGAAGATGCATTGGTAAAAGATGCATTTTCTCTTATGAAAGAATATAGTATCAGTGGGTTTCCTGTTGTCAACCATAATAACGAGCTTGTCGGAATACTTACAAACAGGGATTTACGTTTTGAAGAAAATCCTGAAAAGCCCATTGCAGAAATCATGACAAAAGAAAACCTTATTACATCTAAGGAGTTTATTAATTTTGAACAGGCAGCTGAAATCCTTCAAAAATACAGAATTGAAAAACTTCCTGTTGTTGATGACAATAATCACCTTGTAGGGCTTATCACATATAAAGATATAATAAAAATAAAAGCTCATCCGAATGCATATAAAGACAAGCGAGGACGCTTACGTGTAGCAGCCGCTGTAGGAACTGCAGCAGAAACCTTAGACCGTGTTGCAGCACTTGTAAATTCAAGTGTTGATGCAATAGTAATTGATACTGCACATGGTTATACAAAAGGTGTTATTGAAACCGCAAAAAATATTAAAAAGAATTTCTCACGCATTGACCTTGTAGTCGGAAATATTGCTTCTGCTAAAGCAGCGAAAGCCCTGGTAGAAATTGGAGCAGACGCAATTAAGGTTGGGATCGGACCCGGTTCAATCTGCACAACAAGAATAATCGCCGGTGTGGGCGTACCACAGTTAACTGCAATTTACAATGTAACTCAGGCTCTTAAAGGCACAGGAATACCGGTAATAGCCGATGGAGGTATAAGATTTACCGGCGATATTGTTAAAGCAATTGCTGCCGGTGCTCATTCAATAATGACCGGATCACTGTTTGCAGGCGTTGATGAATCTCCCGGAGAAACAATAATTTTTGAAGGAAGAAAATATAAAACCTACAGAGGCATGGGTTCAATTGAAGCTATGCAAAAAGGTTCAAAAGACAGATATTTTCAAGATACTGAAGATGATATTAAAAAATTAGTACCCGAAGGGATCGTGGGCAGAGTGCCTTATAAAGGTATGCTTTCCGAAGTTATTCATCAAATGGTTGGCGGACTTAGAGCAGGAATGGGTTATGTAGGCGCTACAAAAATCGAAAAACTTCAACAAGCTAAATTTATCAAAGTCTCTGCTGCAAGTATTATTGAAAGCCATCCGCATAATATTACAATTACAAGGGAAGCTCCTAACTACAGCAGATAAAATGAAAATTAATTTTTATTCATATATGTTTAATTTAAATTCAAAAACTACAATGTTAAAAAAAAGAAAATTACAACTAAAGGGAAATAAAAGTAAATTCAGACTGGTTATGCTTTTTGTTGTGTTAGGATTGTTACAAAACACATTTGCCCAAGAAAACGACAATAAAGTTTTAATTACAATCGGTGGTGATAAAGTTACAGTTGCCGAATTCATGAATGTTTATCAAAAAAATAATGTCAAAGGTGAAGTACTTGACAAAAAATCACTTGAAGATTATCTTGACCTATATATTAATTTTAAATTAAAGGTAAAAGAAGCCGAAGATATTGGTTTAGATACGGTTAAAGCTTTTAACGATGAATTAAAAGGCTACCGTAAACAGCTTGCGCAACCATATTTTATTGACGAAAAAGTTACTGAAGAACTGCTTAAAGAAGCATATCAAAGAAAACTTATTGACATAAGGGCAAGCCATATTCTAATAAAAATTGATCAAAATGCTGCTCCTGCCGATACTATTGAAGCTTATAACAAAATTCTGGAAGTAGAAGAACGACTTTCAAACGGTGAGGATTTCGGGGAATTGGCAATTGAATTATCAGATGACCCAACTGCAAAGGATATGGAGGCTATCCCGGGTCAACGGCCATTCAGAAAAGGTAATGGCGGTGATTTAGGTTATTTTACAGTTTTTGATATGCTTTACCCGTTTGAAGAAGGATCATATAACACTAATCTTGGCGAAGTATCAGACATAGTACGAACAAAATACGGTTATCATCTTATTAAAGTTACTGACATAAAAGAAGCAATGGGTATAGCTCAGGTTGCACATATTTATATTGCAATGCCAAAAGATGCATCTCCAGAAGATTCTTTAAATAAAAAAAATAAAATATATGAAATTTATAAAGAGCTTCTTAACGGTGCAAGTTTTGAAAATATGGTAAAAAAATATTCCGAAGATAGAGGTTCGGTTGAAAAAGGAGGTGAGTTGACAAAATTCGGAGTTAGCCGTATGGTGCCTGAATTTATTGTTGAAATTTACGATTTGTCTGAACCGGATGATATTTCCGAGCCAATTTTAACTTCTTACGGATGGCATATACTTAAACTGATCAATAAGAAAAAACCCGGAACTTATGATGAAGAAAAAAATGCTTTAAATCAAAGATTGCTTAAAGATGCAAGGTCATATAAAAGTAAGGAGTCAATAATTAATAATATTAAAAAAGAATTTATATTTAAAGAATATCCAAAAGCCAAAATTGAACTTCTTGCAGTTATAGATTCAACTATTTTAGTTAATAACTGGGATGTTGAAAAAGCAAAAGGTTTAAATAAAGCTTTATTCAAATTAGAAAAAAATACATATACACAATTTGATTTTGCAAAATATCTTGCAGCAAATCAAAAAGGTAAACATACTGAAACTGTTGAGGTTTATTTTAATAATACTTATAATAATTTTGTCAATAAATCATGTATTGACTATTTTGATTCCAATCTGGAAGAAAAATACCCTGACTTTAAATTATTAATGAAAGAATACAGGGATGGAATTTTGTTGTTTGAGCTAACCGATCAAAAAGTATGGTCAAAAGCCATTAAAGATACTGCTGGATTAAACGCTTTTTATAAAAAAAATAAATGTAATTATATGTGGGATAAACGGTTATATGCTTCAATATATACTGTAAATGAACCTGAAATTGTTGAGGAATTACGTCAGCAAATCTATAAATATTCACGCCTCTTTATGACTGATTCTATTACTTTTTCTTTTGATGGTTATAAGAAAGCATTTAAATGTTTATCTACCGATGATATCCTGAACAAATACAATAATGATTCGGTTATAAACATAAGCATTGAAACCGATATTTTTTCTAATGATGATAATTATTTTACAGACAATATCAATTGGGAAGAAGGGATAAGCGATAACTTTAAATCGGATATAGGTAATTCAGTTTCATTTGTTTATGTATATCAGATAATAAAACCTGAACCAAAATCACTGGATGAAGCTAAAGGTTTAATAACAGCCGGTTATCAAACATATCTTGAAAAAGAATGGATAAAATCACTTAAAGAAAAATATCCTGTTTTTATTAATAAAAGTGTTTTAGAGTTAATCAATAACTAATAACCAACTTTGAAAAATATATTTTTAGTATTATTGGTTTTTATTTTTGCCTGCACAAGAGGACCGGACAACGATTCGGATGATGTCATTGCAAGGGTTTACTATGAATACTTGTATAAATCGGAATTAGATGGTATAGTTCCTCAAGGAACATCAATAAAGGATAGTTTATTAATTACAAAAAATTTCGTCAATAACTGGATACGTCAAAATTTAATTGTTTACCAGGCTGAAAAAAACCTAACAGATGAACAAAAAGATTTCAGCAAACAACTTGAAACTTACAGAAATTCGTTAATTATTTATCAATACGAATCAAATTTAATTAAGCAAAGATTAGACACTGTTGTTACGAATGAAGAAATTGAAGATTATTACGAAAAAAATAAAAACAATTTTGAACTTAAAGATGATATTGTAAAAATTAATTTTGTTAAGCTGAATATTGATTCTCCTTTTGTTGATAAAATTAAAAACTTTTTAATATCCGATATTGCTGAAGATAAGGATTCACTGGCAATATATTGCGATATGGTTGCCGAAGAGTATTTTCTGGATAACGAAACATGGGTGCTTTTCAACAATCTGATAAAAAATATTCCAATAAAAACTTATAATCAGGAAATTTTTCTAAAAAACAACAGGTTTATTGAAATTACAGATACTCCATATCTTTATTTAATTAATTTCATTGATTTTAAGATAAAGGAAAGTATTTCGCCGCTTAGCATAGAAAAAGAAAATATCAGGAGTATAATTTTAAATAAACGTAAAATGGAATTAATTAAAAATATGGAAAACGAAATTTTTAATTTTGCTTTGAAAAATAACAAATTTGAGATTTATTAATAATATATTTCTTTCAATCAAGTTATATTAATTATAACTAAAATTAGAGTCGGTTCATAAATTCCGATAGTTTAAACAAATATTAAAAATCACAAATGACATCCCGAAAGCGTTCGGGACCAAATTATAAAACATCAACCGGATGAAGAAATTATTCCTGCACTCAATCAAACATATTTTTACATTTACTATATTATTTTTTTTATTGAATATTAATTACGTTTTTTCTCAGGAAAAGATTATTGATCAGGTAATTGCTATTGTTGGTAAAAATATTATTTTATCATCAGATGTTGAAGGGCAATATTTTCAGTATCGCATGCAGGAAGGCATACGTGGCGGAGCTTCAACAGTAAAGTGCCAGATACTTGAAAATTTACTTTTTCAAAAACTTCTACTCAATCAGGCTCAGATTGACAGCACAGAAGTCTCTGACAGCCAGGTGGAGCAATCAATGGATCAAAGAATACGCTATTATATTGCCCAATTCGGATCACAAGAAAAATTAGAAACATTTTATGATAAAACTATCATTGAAATTAAAGACGAAATGCGCGAACTGGTGAGAGACCAAATGCTTTCAGAGACCATTCAACAGGAAATAACTCAAAATACAAATGTAACTCCATCTGATGTAAAATCATTCTTCAGGAAAATTCCAAAAGACAGTCTGCCTTTGATTAACACAGAATATGAAATCGGACAAATTGTTAGGAAACCGCCAATAAGTGTTTCTGAAAAACTTATCGTTAAAGAAAAATTAAAAACTTTTAGACAAAGAATATTAAATGGTGAAAGTTTTTCCACACTTGCTATTTTGTATTCAGAAGATCCGGGCTCTGCAAAAACCGGTGGTGAAGTGGGTTTATCAAAAAAAGGTGAATTATACCCCGAATTTGAAGCTGTTGCTTTTAATTTAAAAAAAGGTGAAGTTTCAGAGATTGTTGAAACCGAAGCCGGATACCATATCCTTCAACTAATTGAACGCAAGGGCGAATATGTGAATATGAGACACATACTGATACAAACAAAACCTTCGCCTTCAGACCTGTTGAATGCCAGAAATTTTCTTGACAGCATTGCCACTTTAATTGAAAATGATTCAATTACTTTTGATAAAGCGGTCATTAAATTTTCTGATGATCCGGGCAAGATAAACGATGGCTTACTTATTAATTCTATGACCGGAACCACATACTTTGAAGCTGACCAGTTAGACCCCAAAGTCTTCTTTGTTATTGATAAACTTAAAGTTCACGAAATATCAAACCCGGTACCTTTTATAACAGAGGATGGTAAAGATGCTTATCGCCTACTTTACCTGAATGTAAGAACAATGCCCCACAGAGCAAATTTAAGGGACGATTACGGCAAGATACAAAACTGGGCTTTGGAAGAAAAAAATTATAAAGTTATTAGTGATTGGATTAAAAATAAAGCAACAAAAACTTATGTGAAAATTATTGACGAATATAAAAACTGTGATTTTCAATATCAGTGGTTTTAATTAATCTTTTTTTACGAGTTACTGTTTACGAATTATGTGATTCTCGTAACCCATAACTATTTATAAATTTCCATTCCGTGTACTCAGAATGGATTAAAATAATTTAATTACTCAATAAAATATCTTATGCAGTACAAATCGGATGTAGAAGCAATTGATGCCTTTGTTGAAAAATACGAACTGTTAAAAGCTGAAATCGCAAAAACTATTGTTGGACAGGATGAAGTAGTAAAAAACACATTAATTTCAATTTTCAGCAAAGGACATGTTTTATTAGTAGGTGTTCCGGGATTAGCAAAAACATTGATGGTAAATACGATTTCAAAAGTTTTGGGATTAAGTTACAGCCGCATTCAATTCACACCCGATTTAATGCCTTCGGACATTATAGGCACTGAAATTTTAGATGAAAACCGAAAATTCAAATTTATTAAAGGACCTGTTTTTGCAAATATTCTTTTAGCTGATGAAATAAATCGTACACCGCCTAAAACACAATCTGCCCTGCTTGAAGCTATGCAGGAAAAAGCAATTACTGTTGCCGGAAATTCATATCAGCTTGAAGAACCCTTTTTTGTACTTGCCACCCAAAACCCTATTGAACAAGAAGGTACGTATCCCCTACCCGAAGCACAACTTGACAGATTTATGTTCAATATCTGGCTTGATTATCCTTCTTTTAACGAAGAAATTAATATTGTAAAAAGAACCACCGCAGAAGAATTACCCAATCCAGAAGTGATATTAAGCAGGGAAGAGATTTTATTTTTCCAGAATCTGATACGAAAAGTTCCTGTGCCTGATAATGTGATTAATTATGCTGTAAATTTAGCTTCAAAAACCAGGCCTTTTACAAAGGAAGCACATCAATGGGCTAATAATTATCTTTCGTGGGGTGCAGGTCCCAGAGCTTCCCAATACATGATAATCGGAGCTAAATGCCATGCCGCAATTACAGGTAAGTATTCGCCTGATATTGAAGATGTAAAAGCTATAGTAATATCAATTTTACGCCATCGTATTATCAGAAACTACAAAGCTGAAGCCGAAGGAATAAGTATTGAAATGATTATTAATGAATTTTTAAAATAACAAAATATTCTCTATTATGAAAAAAAGTAAAATATACATCTACTCAGCAATTATTGTGGCTGTTATTATTTTGATATGGTTTTTTACCGGAACAAAAAGCAGCGGAATTGAAGCAATAAAGGTGCCTGTTAAATTCGGTAAATTTCAGATTAATATAACAACAACAGGTGAGCTTGAAGCCAAAAATTCAGAAAAAATATTAGGACCGTCCAATTTAAGAACAGTGAGGATATGGCAACTGACAATTGAAGATATAATCCCGGATGGTACTGTTGTTGATTCGGGTGAATATGTTGCAACCCTCGACAGAACAGAATTAAGCAACAGAATAAAAGACGTTGAAACAGATCTTGAAAAACTTGAATCGCAATACATCAAAACACAACTCGACACTTCA
>CAZREZ010000034.1:0-1696 GCA_964599115.1 uncultured Bacteroidales bacterium | reverse complement strand
CAATGGAACTAAGAAATGCACGTAACGAACTAATAAATTTAGAATACAACCTCGAAGAAATTCAAATTGAACTCGAGCAATCAATTTATGAACCACCTTCAACAATCCGTCAAATAAAAATCAGTCTTGACAAAGCGCAAAGGGCGCTTGAACAGGCAACCAGCAACTACAAATTAAAATATAAAAAAGCCAAGGCTACAATGCAGGAAGTTGCTGCCACAAAAACCAAAACCGAAAGAAATTACCAGCAAATGCTTAATGTTTTGGCGCAATTTACAGTAAAAGCTCCAAAATCAGGGATGGTGATTTACAGGCGTGGCTGGGACGGCAAAAAGCAAGCTGTAGGAAGCCAGATAAGTGCATGGGACCCTGTAGTTGCTACTTTACCAAATTTAAAAGAAATGATATCAAAAACCTATGTTAATGAAATTGATATCAGTAAAGTAAAGGAAGGTCAAAAAGTTGAAATCGGTATTGATGCTTTCCCGGAAAAAAGTTTTACCGGAATTGTAACCAAAGTGGCAAATATCGGCGAACAAATGCGAAATTCAAATGCTAAAGTCTTTGAAGTAATTATTGAAGTTAATGAATATGACTCAATACTTCGTCCGGCAATGACAACAAAAAACACAATCATTACAGACATTATCGACAGCGTTTTGTTTATACCGATTGAATCTATTTATAACAACGACAGCGTTTCATTTGTATATACTTCAAATTCAAAAAAACAGATAATTACAGGTAAAAGCAATGAAAACGAAATAATAATCAAAGCCGGACTTGAGAAGGATGAGAAAATTCACCTTGTCCCCCCCGAAAATGCTGAAGATTACAGGTTAACAACTTTAGATACTGCAATTGTAAATAAATTTAAAAGGTTAGATGAAATTCCCGAAAAAGAACCTGAAACAGATACAATTCAAGAATTTTTAAAAAAAATGAAGGGCGGTAATTTTCCTGCTGAAATGAAAAATCTCAGCAAGGATGAATTGCAAAAGGTAATGAAAAAACAAGGTGGGAAATCCGGAGGACAAGGCGGCAAGTCCAAAGGAAAAGGCGGGAAATAATTATTATTCTAAATAAAACAAATTACTTTGGAACGATATATTCAAATATTAATAATTGCACTTGAGGCGGTTCTTGCAAATAAATTCCGCTCTGTTTTAACAGCACTGGGAATTATTTTTGGTGTAGCTGCTGTTATCACCATGATGGCAATTGGAAATGGTGCAAAACAGGAAATCCTTGAACAAATTAAAATGGTTGGAGTTAACAACATTGTTATTACACCCATCATTGATTTTTCTTCGAACTCTGATGAAGAAGAGGAAGGAAAAACATTAAAAAGAAAATTTTCCCCCGGCCTTACACTCAAAGACGCACAAAGCATTAAAGAAATTATCCCAACAGTTGTCCGCATTAGCCCTGAAGTTACTTACGACACATATATAATAAAAGACGGCAAAAGAAGTTCGGCTGTCTTGAATGGAGTAACACCCGATTTTTTCAAGGTTTATAACTTATCTATTCAGGAAGGTCAGATGTTTAATCAGAAACAATTGGAAAACGGAAGCTCAGTTTGTATTATTGGTCCGGGCATTAAATCTAAATTCTTCCCACAGGAAAACCCAATAGGAAAATATATTAAATGCGGAAATATCTGGTTAAAGGTTACCGGAGTTTTAAAAACCAT
>CAZREZ010000033.1:0-14952 GCA_964599115.1 uncultured Bacteroidales bacterium | reverse complement strand
TTATTTGATTTTCTTCCACAACGGACTAAAAGGAAGCCGAATAGTTGATTTGGATTTTGTACCGGTTTTTAAATATAAGACTGACGATATGCCTAAAATTAAGGCTGTATTTAAAATGACAAGTAAAAAAGATGGCGAATTATTACGTGATTATTCCATCAAGAATATTTTTCATTTCCAGACAGTAATCTTAAATAAAATATTTAATAATCAATTGATAACCGAAACAAAAAATGGACTTTGGTTAAAATACTTTGATGATATGGATGTAAAGCCTGAATATGGGGCTACCGATACAATTGTCGATTTATTTTACAAATACCGCAAAGCATTTTATGATTTTGTCTATAAGTCAAAACGTCAGGCAATTACTTTTTCAATGTTTGACGATATGATGAAAAACAGCATTATGGACGATATTAGACACGACACTAATGCCAATAAATCGTTTAAAATTTCACTAAGAATAAAAGAAAAACTTAATATATGGTTTAGTCTTAATAAATATTTTAGTAACAATAAAAATTTCATTGATATGATTAACAAAACAGAACAGCTATTTAAACGAATACAGATAATAGCAAAACCAGAAAACACATCAGAGCATATTAAAACCGATGAAGAGTTTGCATTTGCAGCAGGTCAGATAATATGGAAATTGCTTATTCAAAGCGAATCAGCCAACAGAACCAATGCAATGTTAGAACCTTTCCTGCAAAAAACAGATGTTGAACTTTTTAAGCAAGCTATTTCCAGAACTTATAATATGTACAAACATAAATTTGTGCTTTACCCAATAAAATATAAGTTTGATAAAATAATGAGCGAAATAATGGGAATAACAGATGTAAATATTAAAAAACTTATTCCATTAATATTGGCAGGATATTTTTCGGAAACAATTTTCAAAAAAGACGAATCAAATAATAATGAATAATAAATTTAAAAAAGTAATATTATGACAAATTTTAAAAACAGAGTATTCGGAGCAGCCATAGTAAAAGCTGTAAATTCAAATTATAATGCTGATTTTTCGGGACAACCCCGCACTTTACCTAATGGACAAGTGTATGCTACAGATAAAGCATTTAAATACACCATTAAAAATTACATAAAGGATGTATATATAGGAGAAAAAATCTTTTATTTTAAAAGATTAAATGCTGAATTTAATCCTTTAACTTTAGACGATGCTTATGCAACAGTTTTTCCTGAAAATAAAGAAACTAAAGATAAAAAAGTTGTAGCAAAAGATATTCTTAGCTGCATAGATATTCGTTTATTTGGGGCTACTTTTGCTAAAAAAGGAAAATCAAAAGAAAACAATGTGGCTATTTCCATTCATGGTCCGGTTCAAATTAATCACGGTGTAAATATCTGGCATGAAAACAATATTTTTTCAGAACAAATCACTGCACCTTTCAGTTCACCGGGCGAGAAAGATAAAGAAATGACAACAATAGGCCGCCAATCAAAATTAGAAGAAGGGCATTATTTACACCATTTTTCGGTAAATCCTAAAAATCTGGAAGAAGTTGTAAAATTGGCTGGTGAAAGTGCTGATAACTTGACGGAAGAAGACATTAATAAACTAAAAGAAGCTATGCGGAGGGGAGCTACTTATTACGACAGTTCATCAAAAGCCGGAACCGATAATGAATTTATGATTTGGGTACAATTGAATGAAAACTCAAAATTAGTTTTACCTAATTTTTCGCAATTAATTGTGATGAAAGAACAGAAAGAAAATGACAAAGTAGTTTTGGATTTAACAGAATTAAATACTGTTCTAAACAAGCACTCAAATGATATTGAAAAGGTTGAAATCTATCGTAATGATGTATCGGTCAAAATCGAAAATATACTGGAAAATGCAAAATTTTATGATTTGTGATTTAAAACCACTTTACATTATTTACAATGAATTATTTACATTCATTTGGGAGTTTACCTTTTGTTTATGTATATTTGCTGTTTCAAACAATTTAACCAAACAAAAGGTAAACTTTTATGATTAATATACAGAAAAATTTGTTGAGCTTTTTGGATAATACCGATTGGGATATTTTTTCAATTGATATGCTGATTTTGGAATCTGGTTTATCAAAAACACAAATTAACGAAGCTTTGCGTAGATTGATAAAAAGTAAAATTATTGTTCGTTTGGAAAAGGGTAAATACTGCCGCCACAATTTTTCAGACGAAAATGTAATTGGTTGTTTCATTACAAAAAATGGAGGTATAGCATATTGGACTGCAATTAACTATCACGGACTAACCGAGCAAATTCCCAATGTAGTTTATGTCCAAACATCTCAATCAAAAGAAAATAAAACAATCTTTGGTGTTCGATATAAATTTATCCAGGTAAAGAGTGAAAAATTAACAGGATTTAAAACTATGGGCTATGGAAATCATCAATATCAAATAACAGATGTAGAAAAAACCATTGTCGATTGTTTTGATTTACCACAATATGGAGGTGGGTATAATGAAATTGTAAAAGCTTTTGCCCGTGCCGATTTACGACCGCAAAAGATGGTGAAATACTGCAAAGCCATTAATAACATTGCTATTGTCAAGCGATTGGGGTATTTATGCGAATTGCTTGAAAAACCTAAAATGGACTACTTTCTAAAATATGCCCAATCTATCAGAAACGAAAAATACAATTTGTTTGAGAGTGACGGAGAAAAAAACGGCAAAACAAATAGACGTTGGCGTTTAATAATGAACATGGACGAGGATGAAATAATCGAAATAGCAAACTCATAAAATGATAATAAAAAAAGAACTCATAGAAATAGCACAAGCAAAAGGCGTAAAAACCAAAACAATTGACAAAGATTGGATTTTAGGTCATTTTCTTAATGCTATGTTTTGTTTTGAAGAAGTCCGGCAAAATTTCGTTTTCAAAGGTGGAACGTGTTTAAGAAAATGTTATATCGAAGATTATCGTTTTTCTGAAGATTTGGATTTTACCCTGCTTGACGAAGCATTTGTAATTGATGCAAGATTTATTAGCACAATAATTAAACGTGCAGAAGAAACAAGTGGGGCAAGATTTTACTTTGAAAAACAGAAATTGCAAAAATCAAATGATATAGAACAAGGATACGAGATAACAGTCAAATTCTGGGGCGCAGACCATAAGAAGCACCAAGAACCTACACCTACTGCAAGATGGCAAACAAGTATAAAACTTGATATTAGTTTTTCCGAAAAACTTTTAACCCCAATAGCTTATAAAAAAATATTTCATAATTTTTCTGATAAAAATAAAATTAATCAAGTTGTCCCTGTATATTCGTTAAATGAGATAATTGGCGAGAAACTCCGCTCGCTTATCCAAAGAAATAGGCCACGCGACATTTACGACATTTGGACACTATCCAATTACTTTTCAGAAGAACAATACCCAACTATTAAAACACTATTGTATGAAAAATCTAAAGACAAAGGCCTTATCATCACAGGTATTGAAGATTTTGTTGACCCGAAAAAAGGAAGAAAGAATAAACGGGCATGGCACAGCAGTTTAGCCGACCATTTGCCCGAAAACAAATTGCCGGATTTTGATGAAGTATATGAATTGATAAAAGATTTTATTGAAAAAATATTAAACTCGTAATTATGCAAAAACTAATATCCATAGATTTATTTGCAGATTTTGGCATGTTAAAAAAACCAGATACCAACGAGCCAGTATATTTAACTTTTAATATGCTGCATAAGCCTGCATTATTGGGAATTTTAGGTGCCATAATCGGTGAAGCCGGTTTCAAAGAAAAAGGCAAATTACCGGATTACTATTTAAAATTGAAAAACTTGAAAGTTGGAATTCAACCAATAAAACATGAAAATGGTAATTTTCAGAAAACAACAATTGCCTACAACAACACAACCGGAATGGCAAGTAAAGAACAAGGCGGAAATTTGATTGTAACCGAGCAAACCCTTGTTGCACCGGCTTTTCGTTGTTATTTTATGTTGGATATGGAAAGCGGGACGCATAAAGAAATTGATAAAAACCTATCAAATTATTATGCAGAATATTTGCCGTATCTCGGAAAAAATGAATTTTCGATTTGGTGGGAAAATTATCAGAAATATGATGAGATTGAAGAGTCTGATTTTTCTAAAGAGTATAAAATTGGAAGCATTTTTTATAAGAATGAAGTAGTGTCAAATCATATAGCAGCAGCTTTAGGTAGAGCTATGCGAAAAGAATTAAAAAATCGGTTTATTTATTTCGAGAGACTACCTGTCCAATATCAAGAAATTGCACCAAAACAATTTCAATACGAATATGCTGATTTTGTTTATACTAATGCTCGTTTTAATTTGGATATGAAAATTGATAATATAAAAATCATTGATAAAGATGCTCTAATTCAACTATTTTAAGAATGAGATTTAAGGAAATAAAAGAGCAAAACTTATCAAACTTAGATTTTTTGGTTGAAGCAGAAAAGTATTACGCTCATTCGCCCAATAAAAATTTGGTTAATCAGGCTGAAACATTACAAGAGCATTTACAGCTTGTAGAAAAATATTTTTTAAAGCTGGTTGAGTTACACAAATTAGAACCGATTATTGATAATCTTGTCAATAAAATTAGCAAATCATTTAAGGCAGATGGTAAATTAAACTCTCTAATTAAAATACTGTTTTATAATTCGATAATCTATCATGATTTTGGAAAGATTAATCATTTATTCCAACAGGAAAAAATGAATAATTTTAATCAGAATATAAAAGAAAGAATTCATAAGGAAGGCTCAAATCATTCATCATTAAGTGCTTATTTGTTTTTAGTTCATAATTTTAAATATTCTGATAATTATAATTTTGATGCTAAGAATCAAACAATTGTAGATTTTTTAATTACTTGTTTCTCATTTCCAATATACAAACATCATAGCTCATATTTATCTCAGATAGATGCTAAATTTGCTTATTCTGATAAAAATATTGAATATTTAAAAGATTTTTTATATGAATTTAAAATTGAATTGGAGCCTGAAAATTTGGTAGATTATCATGATTTAATTGGTGATATGGAAAATTCTTTTTCACAAATCAAAGAATTAAAATTGAATATTGATTTCTTTTCCCTTTTTGCTCTTCTAAAACTTAATTATTCCTTACTAACCGCTTCCGATTATTATGCCACTTCGGATTACATGAATGATTTGAAATTCAACACCGAAGAAGACTTTGGCTTAATTACCGAAGATTTAAAATTACGAATATGTGAATATTTTGAAAATAACGAAAAAGCAAAATATAATGGTGAATTAATCCGTAACCCCGAAAAATACCTATCGAAAAACATTAATGATTTAAGAGAAAAAAGTAATTCGAACCTAAATTTTTTACGCCAGAAGTTAGGTGCAGAAGTTCTCACTAATATTGGGAAACATAAAGAAAAACGGGTTTTCTATATTGAAGCTCCCACCGGTGGTGGAAAAACAAATATGTCGATGATAGCAGTAATAAAATTGCTTGGACTACATTCCGAAATTAACAAAGTGTTTTATGTTTTTCCATTTACAACTCTTATTACACAAACTGCAAAATCCATTAAAGAAACGTTGGGTTTAAATAATCGCGAAATTGCTCAAGTACATTCAAAAGCAGGTTTTCAAACCAAAAATCATGATAATGAAGAAGATGCAAAATATGGTAATGAATTGCGCAATCAAATCGATAATCTTTTTATCAACTATCCTTTTACACTTCTAACACATATCAAATTCTTCGATATTCTAAAATCCAATAAAAAAGACACAAACTACATTTTGCACCGTTTGGCAAATTCCATTGTAATAATCGACGAATTGCAATCGTACAACCCGGAACATTGGGATAAGATTAAATATTTTATTTCGCAGTATGCCAAACTGTTTAATATAAGGTTCATTATAATGTCGGCAACTTTGCCAAAGATTGATGAAATTAAATTTGCTGATTACGATTTCATTCCATTTGAACCGTTAATTCCTGATGCTAAAAGATATCTTCAAAACCCAAATTTTGCAGGACGAGTAGCTATTAAAACAGATTTGCTAAGCAAAAAAAATATTGAATTGCAAGAATTAGCAGATATTTTGTTTGAAAAATCAGCAGAATATGCAAAAAGCAGAACCGATAAATTTACAAACAGCGTTTATACAATTATCGAATTCATTTTCAAAAAATCGGCAAGCGAATTTTATGATATTTGCGAGAAGTTGAATAAAGAGAAAAAGTTCTTTGATGAAATATTTGTACTTTCAGGAACAATCATAGAACCACGCAGAAAATATATTATTGAATTTCTAAAAGATAAGGATAATCGAAAAAAGAAAATATTATTGATCACAACACAAGTAGTTGAAGCAGGTGTAGATATTGATATGGATTTAGGATTTAAAAATCAATCGCTTATCGACAGCGACGAACAGCTTGCCGGACGCATAAATCGTAATGTAAACAAAGAGAATTGCGAACTTTGGCTTTTTAAACATGATACACCAAAATCAATTTACGGAAAGGATTTACGTTATGAAGTAACAACAAATTTTGACCAAAAGTTTATTAAAGAAATTCTCACAAAAAAGGATTTTGAGAAACTTTACGAGCAAGTGTTTAAAGAAATAGAGAAACTCAATGACTCTGCATATAAAACAAATCTTTCTGATTATTTGTTGCATTTCAACAATTTACAGTTTAGAGAGATACATAATAAATTCAAACTCATTGATAGTGAAAACGCATCTATTTTTGTACCTGAAGATATTGATATTAATTGTTATAAAGAAGAAAATAATTTTTCTAACAATGAAATTAAATTTATAAAAAAACACAATTGTTTAAGCAATGTAAATGAAAAACAAGTTTCCGGTGAGAAAATTTGGGATTTATATGTATCGTTTATTCAAAATAAAGAAATGTACTTTTCAGAAAAGAAATCTCAATTACTGGTTCTAAATGGTATCATGTCGAAATTTGTATTCTCAATTTTTATAAGAAAAGTTAAAGATTTAGAATCGTTTATGGAATATAATCCTGACCATGCTGAATTTAAATTCCATCAATATCACAAACTATTGAAATCAGAAATCGGGATAGGAGAAGTATATAATTTGGAAAATGGTATCAACGAAAAGATGTTTGATAAATCGTATGATTTTTTGTAATTAGTATCTGTTTATGAAATTATTTAATAAATTTAATCAAGCAAAAACATCTTTACCATTCACCACACCATATTAGCAATTTCATTATGGTAACATACAAACAAAAGCAGGGCAGAATACGGTAAACAAATCGTAATAAAACTTTCTGATAAATTAACATTGGAATATGGGAAAGGCTGGAGTGAAAATCAATTGAGACATTGTCTTGGACTCATATTAAGAAACTTACATATATTGTTCATGAGTTTAAAAAGGGAGTTTTATTTGGAAATGTGTATAATAGTCCCAAAACAGCAAAAATTACATACAAAGGAATAGAGAACAAAGCAAATATTTGCCCTGTTATTATCACAGGTAATACAAAAACAAAAGCCTTTGCCTGGAATGTTGGAATTGGCAATTCTACTGGAATCGGCTTTGGGGCTATTTCGTAAAACCCCAAACAAAAAGCTAATGTTTCGTGGTAAGATAATCCGGATTTTCTATATGGTAAACTACCACAAAACATTATTCCTTTTTCACAAATGTTTTATGTATAAATACTATGTGGTCCGGTTTATAAATGAAATTTAAAATTTATGATATTCAATGAAATAAATTGTTTTTGTCGTGGTAAATAAATATGTTATCTTTGCATTTTTATACAATATAACACATAATTTTACCATGACAGATTTACAAATTAAGTTTATAAGTTTACTGGATAACTACGGTTATGATGTTTTTAATTTAGAAATGATTAAAAACACAAATTTGTTTCATGATAGAGAGATAAATAATGTATTAAGATCTTTAACAAGAAATGGTTTGCTCTATCGACTTGAACGAGGAAAGTTCGTTAGAAGCAGTTTTGCAGACGATAATGTAATTGCTAATTTCATGGCACCTGATGGAGGTATTGCATATTGGACAGCATTAAATGCACATGGATTAACTGAACAATTTGCAAATAAAACGTTTATTCAAACATCCCTCGGAAAGAAAAATTTATCGGATAAAAGCCGACAATATGAATTTGTAAAAGTTCAGGGATACAAATTATTTGGATACAAAACTTATGGATATGGAAATCATACTTACAAAATGACAGATGTAGAGAAAACTATAATTGATTGTTTCGATAGCCCGCAATATTCAGGATGGTATCAGGAAATAATAAAAGGTTTTAATAATGCTAAAATGTATCAAAGTAAATTAATTAAATACTGTAAGTTAATTAAAAACAATTCTTTAATAAAACGTTTGGGCTTTTTGGCTGACTTTCTTGAGAAACCGGTGATGGAAAAATTTATTGAATATGCACAAAACACAATTAATAAAAATTATTCTTTATTCGAGATTGGAGGCGAAAAAAAAGGAGAATATGATAGCAAATGGAAATTAGTTTTAAACATTCCAAGAGATGAAATATTGGAAATAGCGAATTCATAAAAATTAGAACAATGCAATATAACGAAATAGTAGAGATTGCTGATAAAAAGGGGATTAAGAAGGAAGTAATTGACAAAGATTGGATTCTTAGTCATTTTTTAAATGCAATATACACTTTCACCGATATTCAACAGAATTTTGTTTTTAGGGGAGGCACTTGTTTAAAAAAATGTTATTTCGAAGATTATCGCTTTTCTGAAGATTTAGACTTTACACTCATAGACCCAAGTTTTGTAATAGATGAATTATTTTTTCAGAAAATAATAGAAGTTGCAGAACAAAATAGCGGTGCAAAGTTTCATCTAAAGGAAATAAAACAACAATTGCATAAAAATATTCCACAAGGCTATGAAGTTACAATTTTATTTTGGGGAGCATTTCATAAGCCAAATCAACAAGTGTTGCCTATAAATAGATGGCAAACAAAAATAAAATTAGATATAAGTTTCTCAGAGCATCTTTTTGAAGCACCTTTTTATCGTAAAATTTATCATCCGTATTCCGATTCTGATTTAATTAATAAAACTATTCCTGTTTACCCAATGGTAGAAATTGTAGCCGAAAAATTACGCTCTTTAATTCAAAGAAACAGACCAAGAGATATTTATGATATTTGGTACATTATGCAAAGCACTGGTAATGTCAATAATAAAGCAATTAAAGAATTGCTATTGAAAAAAGCTGAAACAAAAAATATCGAAATTTCAAATGTCGAGCAATTTGTAAATACTGAGAAACAACGAAAAAATAAACGAGCTTGGGAAAGCAGTCTAAAACAACATCTTCCTATTAATACTTTGCCTGATTTTGATACCGTTTATTCACAACTGAAACTGATTGTAGAAAATGTATTGATGGCATAAAATTAATTATTATTTTTAGAATTTATAATGAATAATATGAACGCCCAACAACTCTTAGACGAAATCCTGCCCATCCTTCGTTCGGTAATGGAGGACAAAGATAAATTAAAAAAAATCCATCGGTTTCTGATGGATGAAATCTATGAAGAAGCGGAGGAGACAGAAATCCCTGAAAAATACAAATCGCTGGTAAGCGAAACTGCCGACAGTATCTCTGCCGGTTTGGTTTGCTTTATCAATGGCGATACATTGGAAATAGAAAGTTTACCAAAAGATACCATAGAAGACCCTGATGAATTTGAGGCTATGACGGGCGAAAATCTCGAAAGCATAGGCTTGAAACATTATGACTGGAAGAACTGCATCACAATTGAGCCGGTTGATTCGCATGAATCTTTTAAAATCATGGAGGGCTTTGTTGATAAAGTGCCTGATAGCAAATTTCAACAAAAACTAATTTATGCCCTAAACCGTAAGCGACCCTTTGCAAATTTCAAATATCTAATTGATAATTCAGATTACCGGCAGGATTGGTTTGATTACCGGCAAGCATGGCTCGAACAATATGTTTACGACATATTAGTGAATGAACTTAATAAAATATTATAATATGGAAGAACCTATTTTTAACGGCATGTATGATGATGACGGAAATAAAATCAACCCGCACTCTATTCCCGTACCGGGCTTATGTTTGCTTTGTAAAAGCTACGATGACACCGATCCGGAAGAAAACCTTCTTTGTATGATGAACCGCTTTGACCAAAAAGAGGAAGAAAATTTTATATGTGATGCATTTGAGAAAGTATAACAATAAGCTTATGAAAAACTACCTCTCTCAACTAATCGAAGACATCGAAGAAGCAGCAAAAAATCCACCGGTTCCGGCATTTATTGAGTCACCACCTCACCTGGATGAACTGCCGGATGTTGCAGAACTGGCACTGGTTCCGTTCAAACCTATTTCGTACTGGACAGGTATTGATGCCATAAATTTCCCCGAAATAACTGATTTATCTTACGAACAGATGGAAATGGTAAATAAAGCAATATTTAAATTGTTCGACAGTCTGAATATTGATTTAATTGATATACCCGACGGAATCCCTTCCGATTGGCTTTACGAGGTATTGACAACAAATTGGGATGAGCCGGTACAGTATTTACCTTCATCGGGTTTCGATTTGGAACTGTGCACCGGCGACCCAATGACCTGTCCTTATGGTGAATATTGTGATTGTGATGAGGATCCGGATTTTTTATTGGATGATGATATGCCATCAAATATAAATGAAAATGACGATAATGATGAATTACCGTTTTAGTCTCCAGGGTTTCCACACCTGACAGGAGTGGAATTATAAATAAAAAAACGTAAATTTCTAAAAAAACACAAATGAACCTAACCAACTTCAAAGATCACATATCCCCGGTAATATTTGAGCGGGGTGAAGATTATTACTTAGATGGTGCTGTTACCGACCTTCAAGATATGGAAAACGGACAATGGTTTGCCATAGTGGAAGGCAATGAAGATTACGAGGTTGATATCCGTACCGGGAGCATGGGCAAGATTATGGAATACAATTGCAACTGTCCCTATGATGGCGAAATTTGTAAGCATGTGGTGGCCGTTTTGCTTGCAATAAATGATGAAGTTGACAACACGGAAACAGGTAAACGGGAAACGAAAACCAAATCCGGTTGGAAAGAAATTATAAGCGTTTCCCCGGAAAAAGAACTTCGTGAGTTTGTAAAAAAATACGCAGCAAAACACAAGGATTTCCGAAATGAATTAACGATCTCCTTGTCAAATTACGATAGTACGGAAAACCGTCAAAAATACAGGCAAATTATCAGGGATATCTTCTCGTTGTCAAGCGACAGGAATGGTTATATCGACTATTACAGTTCCCGTGTTGCTTTCAGGCCTGCTTATGATTTACTTGAACGTGCAGGGGAATATATCAAAGGGCATAACTACTGGGAAGCTTTTCATATCGCGGTAGCAATAGCCCCTGAATGTGTTCAGGTGATTCAATACATGGATGATTCAGATGGTGAATGTGGTGGGGCTATTAGCGGGTCATTCCATATTATTTCGGAAATACTAAAATCCTCTCCTGACGAACCTCTAAGGAATGAAATTTTCGAATGGTTACTTGAGCAGGCCAACAACCCCGATTATGACGACTATGGTTGTGCCGATGAACTGGAACCACTACTGATCGAAGCGGCAGATACTCCGGCAAAAATTAACATGGCCCATAAATTTATTGATCAACAAATCGCTAAAGCAGCACAACAGGAAGGATGGAGTAAACAATACAACTCCTGCAAATACCTGCGCTTCAAAATGATATTGTTCGAAAATGCCGGTGAATATGAAAAAGCAGAAACGATCATTCATGACAATATCAGGATCAGCGATTTCAGGGAAATTATTGTCGGGAGGAAACTTGAAGAAAAAGATTATAATGAGGCGATAAGGATTATTAAAGAGGGTATACAAATAGCTATTGAAGATAACTATGCCGGAACGGCAACAAGGTGGAAAGAAAAACTCCTGGAAATTTATCAACAACAAAAAGATGTAAAAAATATCCGAAAATATGCATTAGAATTATATTTTTATGATCGTTTTAATATGGGGTTTTACAAGATATTTAAAAGAACATGGGACAATAAAGAATGGCCGGCTGAAAGGGATAAAATCATAGCCCGTGTTTTAAAAGGCTACACAAAACAGCCCTCTTACGGTTACCTTTTCCCTTCGCCCGTAGCAACAATATTTGTTGAAGAAAAAATGTGGGACAAGCTTTTCGGTCTGGTTAAACAAACCCCCCGGATTGACATTTTGTTGGGATATGCCTCATACCTTAAAGAGTTATATGCACCCGATATGATTGAGATGTTCAAACCTGCTATTGAAGATTATGCAGAAAGGAATATGGGCAGAAAGGCTTATCAGCAGGCTGTTTTCTATTTAAAAGAAATGTCGAAGATTGAAGGAGGCAAAAAAGCAGCCAGGATACTGGCTACACAATTGCTTGAAAAACACAATAACCGGCCAGCCATGAAAGAGGAGTTCGGCAAACTATTATTGCAACCTGAAAGGCTTTAACAGAATCTTTAGGACACAAGGATGTTTTTACTCAAAAATGATTAAAAAAAGTAACACATGAATATTTTACTATGCATATCACCGGAACCCATATAAACTACTATTTCATCTGCCTTCGCAAGCTATGGCTTTTTGCAAACGGCATTCAGATGGAGAATACATCCGATGCGGTTTTTGAAGGTAAATTAATTCACGAAACAAGCTATTCGCAACGCTCTGCCAAATATGAAGAAATTGCAATTAACGGAATTCAAATTGATTATTATGACACGAAAAACAAAATCATTCACGAAGTAAAAAAATCGAACAAAGCTGAAAAAGCCCACGAATGGCAAGTAAAATACTATATTTATGTTTTGCTCCGAAATGGCATTGAAGATGTAACAGGAATACTTGAATACCCGAAACTGCGTAAAACTCAGGAAATTTTTCTTAGTCAACGGGATATTGAAGAAATAAAAGAAATTGAAAAAGAAATTGAAAAAATTATTCAAATGGAGAATTGTCCATCAAAAATAAATAAAAGCTTTTGCAGGAAATGTTCTTATTATGATTTTTGCTGGATAGAAGAACGAAGGCAAGATTAACATGATTTATAAATAAATTAATATATTATAGAAACTGATAAATTAACAAGTAAAATTATTAAATGTACCTTTGAAGCATATAATACCTTAGGTTCGGGATTTCTTGGATAAGAAAATTCAAAGAACACGAAAAATACTGTTAATCCTGTAAATCATATCAAAAAATGAAAAAAACATATTACCTGTTTAACCCCGGTCGTTTATCACGAAAAGATAACACCTTAAAGTTCATTCCGATTGACGAAGATGACAACGAATTAAAACCTAAATACATTCCCGTGGAAAACATTGACCAACTCTATATTCTTGGCTCATTGGATGCAAATAGTGCAATGTATAATTTTCTCGGTAAAAATGAAATAGCCGTTCATTTTTTCGATTATTATGAAAACTATACAGGCTCGTTTTTATCAAGAGACTATTTATTGTCCGGTAAAATGTTGGTTGCTCAAACTCAGACTTTTTCTAATCATAAAACAAGGATTGAAATTGCCCGTAGTTTTATTGAAGGCGCAGGTTTCAATATGCTTAAAAATCTAAAGTATTATAATAATCGCGGAAAAGACCTGGACCCTATTATTGATATTATTGAAAATTTAATTCGGAATATTTCGAAATCCGTTCAAATTGATGAATTGATGGGAATAGAAGGAAATATCAGGAACAATTATTATGATGCGTTTAATTTGATAATCAATGATTTTGAAATGGGGAACAGAAGCCGGCAACCACCCCGCAACGAAGTAAACGCTTTAATATCCTTCGGAAATATGATGTGCTATTCGCAATGTTTGCGAAGCATACATCAAACACAACTTAATCCGACCATAAGCTTCCTGCATACACCCGGCGAACGCAGATATTCTCTCGCCCTTGATGTCGCCGAAATTTTTAAACCGATTTTGGTTGACAGGGTTATATTTAAAGTGCTGAACAAACGCGAAATTCAACAAAAAGATTTTGACATAAAACTTAACAAGATATTATTAAAAAATAAAGGCAAGAAAAAATTCATTGAAGCATTTGATAACCGGCTAAATGAAACTATAATGCACCGTACCCTAAAACGAAAAGTAAGCTACAAACATTTGATAAAGCTTGAATGTTATAAATTACAAAAACATATTTTAAACATAGAACAATATAAACCTTTGAAAATTTGGTGGTAGATATTGATAAATTAGGGAATAATGGAGTAATGGAATGTCCATCCAATACGGACTTCTTTCAGTCGTACGGATTCCTTTCGGTCAATGAGGTGATATTTTATTAATTTTGTATTATGAATAAAAAAAAGTGTATTTACAAATTCACACATTGAATCATGTATATAATCCTCGTGTATGACATCGGCGAAAAGCGAGTCGGCAAAATGCTGAAACTATGCCGGCAATACTTAAACTGGATACAAAATTCTGTATTTGAAGGCGATATTACCGAAGTTAAGTTAAAAGAATTAAAATATAAGGCAAAACAAATTATGGACGAAGAATATGATAGTTTGATTATTTTTAAAAGCCGTGATGAAAGATGGTTTGATAAGGAAGTTGTTGGGAAAGAAAGGAGTACGTTGGACAGGTTTTTATAATGGTTGTCGGTAAGTAATAAAAATAATTTTTTTAAAATTGCTAATAAATATATTTTACAAAAAAGTTCTTTGACATCTTGATTTTCGGTGTTTTACATAAAGTTGTCGGTACCCTGGTAAATTTTTATTATTATAGATTGACTACTTTAATAATAAATTTTATTGTATTTTTGAA
>CAZREZ010000032.1:0-15124 GCA_964599115.1 uncultured Bacteroidales bacterium | reverse complement strand
ATATTGTTCCCATGTCAGGGGTTTTCCGTCTGCATTATAGTATGGGCCTTTTGTGATTAATCCTAAACGATCACTATCAAGAGGTTCATCAGCTATCTCAAGCATTTGATCTCTGTAATTATTTATTTTTCTTTTTAATTTTCCTGCTTCGCCGGTTGTTCCGTCTTCCGAACGGCCAAAGAAATATCGTGTTGGTTCGGTAAACATATCTTTAGCTTTAATTTGAGCTAATGGTATATTTTTTGCCTGTTCAACTGTTTCTATCATACCATCTGTACGTACGATAACAGCATATTTTACACTATCAATATATCTGATAATTTGTTCAGATAATTGTTTTGCTCTTTGTGCTTTTTCCCAGTAAGGACCTACTTTGTTAGGATTAATTTTTACTTGTTGTTCGAATCTATCATAAGTGCCATCAATTTTACTGGCAAAATTTGCTTTAGTATTCTCAACGCTTTTGTTAACTACAATAAATGCATCCAACATTTCTTTTGATACGTTAAGTGCTAAAAGTGCTGTCAACACCAAGTACATCATCGCAATCATTTTCTGTCGCGGGGTTTCCTTATATCCAGCCATAAATAATTATTGAAATTTTTAAATAAATTATCTTATTATATTACTGATTTTAATCAGTTTTAAATATTTGGATTAAAACTCATAGCCGACAGCATATTTCCATATACTTTATTAAGGGCAGCTACTTTTTCTGTTAATACACCAATTTGTTCTTTGTAGGTTCCCATTTTATCAGCAGATTCATTAAGGTTTTCAAGGAACTGGTTCATAGTTTGTTGAAGTTTGGCAGATGATTCAACTTGCTGGTTTGTGCCTTGTAATTGCAATTCATACATAGCATTCAAAGCAGACAGGTTATCTGATATTCTTTTTAATTGCTCATTATAAGAAGAACCTTCTACAGCTGAAAAATCAAGAATTTCAACTGATTTTGAAAGAATTTCTGCTGATTTGGTATAATTTTCAACTAAATTATTTGCTGATTGTGTAGCTGCTTTAATACTTCCTGAAAATTCATGTGTAACAGCTAAATCACTTTTAATTGATTCAGTTGCTTGTGAATATGCATCTGAAAGATTAGCAGCACCGATTGAAGCTTGCTTAATATTATTAATGTATTCTAATGAAGCACCCGAATCCTGATTGAGCGATTCAGAAGTTTTTTTGTATGCCTGAGAAAGTTCACCGGCTGAAGAAGAAGCATTTTTTACATTTTCAACAAATTCATTTGTGGCAAGAGTTGCATTTGATACATCTTTTAATCTAGATGTTTGATCACTTAAATTTCGTAAACCCATACCAAGGCTCTCAATCAACTCCGGACCGATTTTAGCTTCTACAAGCAGGTCGTCTAATTTTTCGGTAACTCCAATTTTCTTTTGTTCATCAAGACTCATTCCATGATACATACCTCCTAATTCAGGATAAACCAAACTCCAGTCTGGTTCAACATGTGGGGGTTCAAATCCAGAGAAAAAGAATATTATTGACTCTGTACCTAAACCTACAATCAACATATAATCTGCATATGGATAGTGATTAATTTTAAAAAGTGCACCTAAAATTACGACTGACGCACCCCAGCCATAGAGTTTAGACATAAAATTTCTAAATCCTCTACTTCTTACTAAATTGTTTAAACCCATAATATTAAATAGTTAGGTAAATAATGATTGTTAAATTTGAAATATATTATAAATTTTTAATTATAAATTTTTGAAGCACGTGCAGGATTATCATCCTTGTTTCTTCCAAGATAAGGCTGGATACACCTGAAACCGATATAGCATTTGGCTGTATCCTGGTATTCATAAGCCCTTGTTGTAACTTGTAAATAAAATGCAATATCTTTCCATGATCCTCCTCTTATTACTTTTCTTTTCATTGCAGGCGGATCGGATTCTTTCGCATTGTAAGTATAATTAGGATTCATATCCCATGTAAAATTATATGATGAAGGGTCATAAGCACTGTTAGTCCATTCTGCCACGTTACCAGCCATATCATAAATTCCCCAATCGTTTGAAGGATAATGAGCAACGATTACAGTACGCAAGCCACCATCGTCAATATAATTACCTTTAAGTGGTTTGAAATTCGCCAAGAAACAGCCTTTTTCGTTCCTTGTATAAGGGCCTCCCCATGGAAACGGACTTAAACCATATCCTCCGCGTGCTGCCCATTCCCATTCAGCTTCGGTAGGTAGTCGAAATTCGGCAAAACTGGTTCCTCCCTTTTTCCCTCTCAGATAACTATTTATCATTTCTGTTCTCCAAACACAGAATGCTTTTGCCTGCCTCCAGTTAATTCCTACTGCAGGATAATTATCATAAGCAGGATGCCAGAAATATTTTTCTGTCATTGGGTCGTTAAATGAGTAAGTATAATCATGTATCCAAGATAATGTATCCGGATAAACGTTTATAACTTCTTTTCTAACATAAACCGACCTGTCTCTTAAACCTTGAGGGCGGTTTGCTAAACTTGCATTCTCGAAATTTGCCTCCTGTGTAAAATCTTTAACAGCAGCAGCGTGTAAGTCAACCCAGTAATATTCGTAATTCAATTTTCTGGTGTCAATTTCTTTTCTTCTGAAATATCTTTCATGTTCGGGTAAATACATGTCTTCAAGAACATCTCTTACATCCTGTTCATCGCTTTGCCAGTTAATATCTTCGTCCCAGTTTAGATATGGAGGGTCGTATAATTCACCTGTTTTTCTATTTTCTTCAATTAAATAATCATCTGGATTGAGTTCGCCAAGTAAAGTGCGGGCAATAGAATCTCTTACCCAATAAACAAATTGCCTGTATTCATTATTTGTAATTTCAGTCTCATCAATAAAAAAGGCTGATACTGAAATTGTTTTCGGTTCATGAAGTTGTGAATAAGAAATATCCTGATCACTAACACCCATTGTATAGCTTCCCTGAGGTATAAATATCATACCATATGGATCAGGTTGATAAAATGGTTTTGACTTTCTGTTCACTCCAACAAGTTCTCCATTTCCTGAATTGCTGCAACTACCCAGAAAGATTATTATTACTAAATAAAAAATTATTTTTTTCATACTCTTAATATTTAATTGTCAAAGTAACGGTAATTACAAATATTTATTATTTTGGGAGTTCAAAATTAAAAAAAATTTGAATAAAAAAAATTAATGAACAAATTATTTATAAAAATCTTGTATTTTTATATCTTTTCCTCGCTTTATCTACTTCAATTTTAAAGCAATAACCCAATAAAACTTCATGGCTACCATTCATTCCGATTGATGAAAGCGGAATATCATAAGCATAACCTATTCGGAAATTCTTATATTTCATTCCAAGTAAAATCGAAACAGCGTCCTGTACTCTGTAACTAACGCCTCCCCAAAACTTATTATTGTATTTTACAAGAGCATTTATATCGTACTGTGTTGATGAACCGTCGGTTTTTATAAAAATTGATGGGTCAATTTGGAAAGAAGGATTGTTTGGTAAAGTAAATTCATAACCTGCAGTGAAATAAAAAGTTCTTTTTAAAGAATAATTAAAATCATTTTCAAACTTCCACTTTGACTGAGCTAAGTTATTTGATGATATGCCAATATAGTATGAATCAGGGACTTTATAAAACAGGCCCAATGCAAAATCTATAAGCATTGAACTTCCATTACTCTGGAGAGATTTTATTACAGGATCTTCCATGTTAATTGCAATGTATTTAGAAGCATCTATTGATTTGTTCAAAAAAATGATTTGAGCACCAATCCCCAATACACCCCTTCCAAAATCACGATGATAAGAATATCCTAAATTTAATCCCACATTTTTTTGAAAACCTATTTTATCCTGAATAACCGATACTCCAACTCCTCCATGTAAGATTCTGATTGGTGTATCAAATGTAATCAGAAATGTTTCGGGGGCAACTTTATTACCTTCGCTATCTTTAAAACCAACCCATTGTTGTCTTACTAATCCGGTTACACACATTGCTCCACTTATTCCTGCATAGCCCGGGTTTACAGCCATATTAGTAAACATATTCTGAGTAAATTGAGGCATTTGTTGTGCATTGCCCATAGTACCAATAAACAATAAAAATATTATTACAATTATGTATTTTTTCAAATTCATTAAGTAAGCATATAGTATGTTTATAAGAAAGGCTAAAATAATAAAAATATTTTTTATTTAAGACAAAAATTTAATAATAAAGGTTGTCTTATTAAAATCATTTTAAAAATATTTAGTTAAACCCGCCAAATTCAATTTGTTGCAAAAACGTTATAGTATTGAAAATATTTTATTTTTTCTTTTTAATATTATAAAACTAATTACTTTTGCAGCCATTTTTTTAACCCCTAAAATCTTTTAAGTTATGGCATTTATTCAAAAGGAAAAACTTTTCTCAAAGAAATGGTTTTTAAATTACAGTTTGATTTTATTTGGAACATTTATACTTGCTTCAGGATTTGTATTATTTATTACGCCTTATAAAATAATACCAGGAGGAGTATATGGGATATCTATAGTTTTACATTACCTAATAGATACTCCGGTAGGTATGACTGCATTGGCATTTGATATTCCGTTAACTATTATTGGAATAAAAGTATTGGGTCCGAGGTTTGGCATAAAAACGGTTGTAGGATTTGTGCTAACTGCCTTTTTTGTAGATGGATTAACTTACATTTGGGGCGAAGCACCATTAGTAGAAGGTGATGCTTTGCTTTCTTCAATTTTCGGAGGTGTTTTTGTAGGCTTGGGACTCGGTTTGATTTTTAAAGCAAAGGCTACTTCAGGTGGATCGGATATTATTGCTATGATAATCGGCAAATACACAAAAATGCCTTTGGGTCAATTAATAATCTTCGTTGATTCGGCAATTGTTTTGGTTGGATTAATTGCTTTCAGAGATTGGAAAATCCCGCTATATTCTTTAATAGTGATTTTTATTACAGGCAAAGTATTAGATGTTGTATTAGAAGGTGTTAATTATGATAAAACATTATTTATAATTTCTGATAAGTATGAAGAAATACGAAATAAAATTATTAATGATTTGAATCGAGGGGGTACTTATATACACGGGAACGGCATGTACAACAATGCTGAAAAAACACTAATTTTTGCTGTTGTTAACAGGCGCGAATTAGCTATGCTTCAGGACTTTATTAATAAGATAGACCCAAAAGCCTTCATGACAGTAATTAATGCAAATGAAATTATAGGTAATGGTTTTAAATCGTTAAAGGATAAGGTAGCTGATTAAACAATATTTTAAATGGAAGTTATAGTAATAAGCTATTTGAAAAGTTTAATAATATCATTCCCATTTGCAAAAATAAGTAAGCTGAATAAAATTACCATTCCAACAATTTGGGCATATTCCATAAATTTATCACTGGGTTTTCTTCGGGTAATAATTTCATAAAATAAAAACATTACGTGTCCTCCGTCCAAAGCAGGAATGGGTAATACATTAAGGATGGCTAACATTATTGATAAGAAAGCCGTTAGTTTCCAGAAATGCTCCCAATTCCATGTTGACGGGAAAATACTGCCAATGGTAATAAATCCACCGATTGACTCATAGGCTTTAACTTCTGGTGAAAATAACAATCTTAGTTGTTTTAAGTAACTGCCAATTCCCTTATAAGCTTTAATTATTCCAGCCGGTATAGCTTCAAAAAAAGAATAATTTATTTCGTTGTATGTGAAGTAATTGTCCAGCGATTTGGGATATACTCCTATTAAACCTTCTTCAGGAACATTTACATTTATATTTAATGTATCGGAATTTCTTAAAAGCAAAACAGATATTTCTTCATTTTTATGTTTTTGAATTTCATTATAAAATTCATCAAAATAAATCATTGACTTTTCATTTAATCCTATGATCTTGTCATCAATTATCAGTCCTGCTTCTTTAGCAGGTGAGCCTTTTCTGAAATCACCAACTTCAAAAGGGAATCTGACAAAAATAAAATCAGGTGATTTATGTTTTATGAGTTTACCAATAAATCCCTGAGGGACTTGAATTTCCATTGGTATATCGTTTCTGATTATTTGTATTGTTTTTCCTTCATCAAGAATTAATTTTAAAGGGATTTTTAAGAAATCATCAACAGGCTCGTTTTCAATTGAAATAATTTTATCACCATTTTGCAAACCCATTTCCATTGCAAGCGAATCACAAACAATACCGTATTTATTTACTTCTGTAGTAGGGAGGTATTGTTCACCCCAGGTAAAAAGCATAATTATGTATATGGCTATTGCGAGTAAAACATTAACAGCAACTCCGCCAAGCATAATTATCAGCCTTTGCCATGCAGGTTTCGATCGAAATTCCCATGGTTGAGGCGGTTTTTTTAATTGCTTCTTATCTAAAGATTCATCAATCATCCCTGAAATTTTCACATAACCACCCAATGGCAGCCAGCCCAAGCCGTACTCGGTATAATTTTTTTTAAATTTAAATATTGAAAACCAAGGATTAAAAAAGAGATAAAATTTTTCTACACGTGTTTTAAAAATCTTTGCAGCTACAAAATGCCCCAACTCGTGAAAAATCACAAGTATTGAAAGACTTAATAATAATTGTATGATTTTGATAAAAATATCCATATTAGAATTTAATTGTGATTAAACTATTTATAAAATTGAAAACTAATAATACATATAAAATTTTTAACGATTCAGGAATACAAAGTTATTAATATTTTTCACAAGCCGAATAGTTACTAAAATTTATCAATATAACTTAATGCTTTTATTCTTGTTTCATTATCTGTAAAAGCATAATCCTCGTACGAGGGGTCTTTAATGTAATTGATTTTTTGCATACATTTTTCAATTACATCCGGCATTTTAAGAAACCCGATTTTATCATTTAAAAATGCTTCAACAACAATTTCATTAGCAGCATTTAAAATGCAGGGTATGTTGCCACCCATTTTCACAGCCTCAAAAGCGAGTGCAAGATTACGAAAAATTTTTAAATCGGGTGCTTCAAAGGTTAATTCGGGATAATTAAAAAAACTAAAACGAGGAAAATTGGATTTTATTCTTAACGGAAAAGATAAAGCATAATGAATCGGTAATTTCATATCAGGTAATCCCATCTGGGCTTTCATTGAGCCATCGCAAAACTGAACAATTGAATGTATAATTGATTGGGGATGAATAATTACCTGAATTTGTTCGGGCTTTAAATCAAATAGCCAATGAGCTTCAATAACTTCCAAGCCCTTGTTCATCAAACTTGCAGAATCAATGGTTATCTTATTTCCCATTTTCCAATTTGGATGTTTCAGAGCTTGTTCTTTTTTAACATTTTTTAAGAATTTATTTTCTTTTCCTCTGAACGGTCCGCCCGAAGCAGTTAAATAAATTTTTTCAATAGGATTAAAAGATTCACCGGTAAGGCATTGAAAAATTGCCGAATGTTCGGAATCAACAGGAATAATATTTACTCCATTTTTTTTAGCTGATTCAGTAATCAGTTTTCCGGCAACAACCAACGATTCTTTATTTGCCAGAGCAATTTGTTTTCCTCTTTCAATTGCTTTTAATGTGGGCTTTAATCCCGCATAACCTACTAATGCAATCAAAACAAGATCAATAGAATCCATTTCAATTATTTGAGATATAGATTCATTACCACTAAAAACCTTAATGCCATAAGTATTTAAAGCATTATAAACTTTATTATAAAATTTATTGTTTGCAATAACAACAGCATTAGGTTTGAATTTAATTGCCTGTTCAATAAGCAACTTTGCATTTGAATGAGCAGTAATTACTTCAAGCTCAAAATTTTCAGGATGTTGAGTAATAACTTCCAGCGCTTGTGTACCTATAGAGCCTGTTGAACCTAATATTGCAATTCGTTTTTTCATTATATAATCATCAAAATGTCATGTAATCCAAAGGATTTACAGGTGTTCCATTATACCATAATTCAAAATGCAGGTGCGGTCCTGTAGTTAATTCACCCGATTCGCCAACTATTGCAATAGGCTCACCTGCCTTAACAAAATTCCCTTCCTTTTTCAATAAAGCTGCATTATGTTTATAAATTGATATAATGTTTCGCTGATGTTGAATCCCGATAATATAACCTGTTGCCACTGTCCAGCCTGAAAATATTACAGTACCATCCAGAATAGATTTTACTGTTTCATTTCGTTTTGCAACTATGTCAATACCATAATGTTTCTCGCCAGGATTAAATTCTTTTGTAATAATACCTTTCATTGGTGTAAAAAACACATAACTCCCCATTGTACGATTATCTGCATATAAATCTCCATATTCATTAAAATAAAGATTGTATTGGACATGGTTTTCAAATTCAGCTCTAAGTAAAGAATCTTCAATTGATCTTCTTAAAGATATTGTATCGTAATTTATATTTGTTTGTGGTTCTTCAGGAATAAAATCAACAATCTCTTTACCCTCAATAATATTTTTTATGTTATGAATATATAGATTTTTTTGATTAAAATCCCTTTCTAAAGAATCGACTTTTTGTTGTAGAAAATATATTTTTTTAGGCAGCGTAACATCCATATAACCAGGAATATACTCCCGTAAAGGTGTAAAAGCAATTATTATTGTTGTTAAAAATATCAAAAAAATTGAAAGAGTACTTAAGGTAATGAAAACATTTAAACGTGATAACCTGAATGATACCCTTTCTTCAAAAGTTTCATCATTTAAAATAATCAGCCGGTATTTATCTCTTAATTTATAATACCATTTTTTCTTGCTTTTTTTTTGTGGCATCGGTTCAATAAATTTTTAAGCTTACAAAACTACAAACAAAACCTAAATTTTGCATGTAATTAAAAAAAATAAAATATTTTTGTAAAATCAAAGTTAATAATGCATAACTCTTCAGCACCTTGGTAATAAAAAAAACATATAAATTTCTAAATATAACTACAATTTTCTTAATGTTAATTGTTTTGTTTTCGTGTTCCACAAAAAAAAACAGTTTTACCCGAAGAATTTATCATAATTTAACATCCCATTATAACTGTTACTGGAATGGCAATGAAAGTTATAAAGAAGGAAAAGCCGAACTGAAAAAAATTGTTATTGATGATTACAATAAAATCCTGCCGGTTTTTAACTATGGAAAAGAAGCTGATGCAACGACACTAAATCCATATATGGATAGGGCAATAGAAAAAGCCTCGATAACTATTCAGCGTCATTCAATGCATTTTGACGGTAAAGAGTATTGTAGATGGATTGACGACAGCTATATGCTTATCGGGAAAGCATACTTTTATAAACAGGAATTCATTGGTGCCCGCAGAACCTTCAATTTTGTGATTAAAGAATATAGCGAAAATGATATTAAGTATAATGCAATGTTGTGGTTGACTCAAACATATAATCAAATGGGTGAATTTGAAAAATCAGAAGCATTGCTTAACTCATTTCAAAGTAAAGAGGAAAAAGAATTTATTAAACCTAAATTTTTAAAAAAGCTCCCTTTAATATTTGCAAATTATTACATCCTTCAGGAAAAATATGAACCGGCAATAAATTATTTATACAGGAGCATTGAATTAAATTCAAACAAACAACTTATTACAAGGCTCAAATTTATCCTCGCCCAGATTTATCAAAAGGAAAATCATCTCACTCAAGCCTCGAAATTATATTCACAGGTTATCAAACGAAACCCTCCTTACGAAATGGCTTTTCAGGCAAAAATTAATTTAGCCAAAACATATGAGGTAGAATCAGGTGATAGCAAGCAGATTATTAAAACACTGACAAAAATGCTTAAAGATGTTAAAAATAAAGAGTATAAAGACCAGATTTATTATGCATTGGCTGAGATTACCCTTAAAGATGGCAATGATACATTAGGTATTAATTATTTAAAATTATCAGTTAGTTCAAGCTCTAACAATGATTATCAAAAAGTAACATCTTCATTAAAACTCGCTGGTATTTATTTTATAATTCCAGAATATGAAAATGCTCAGGCATATTACGACACAGCAATGCAATCATTGCCAAAAGATTTTCCAAATTATAAAGTAATACAAAACAAGGCGATAACACTATCATCTTTGGTTAAAAACTTATCAGTCATTCAGCTTGAAGATAGTTTGCAATATCTTGCCAGCTTGTCGGAAAAAGACAGAAATGAAATTGTTGATAATATCATAGAAAAATATATTAAAGATGAAGAAGAAAGATTAGAGCAGGAATTATTAGCACAACAAAATAAAGGATTACAGGATCAAACTGACTTTACACAGGATAGCAGAAGTGGAGCATGGTATTTTTACAATACGCAAATGCTTAGTTCAGGTTATTCGGAATTTGTAAAAAACTGGGGTAATAGAAAATTAGAAGATAACTGGAGGTTAAGCAATAAGCAAATTATATCGTTTGATTTTGATGAGCAGGATGAAATTGTAGCGGATAGTTTGGGTGTTGATAGTGCTATAGTCGTTTCAACAAATCCAAAAGAAAGGGAGTATTATCTGCAAAATATTCCTTTTACTGAAGAAGAAATTAAAATTTCCAATGATAAAATTATTGATGCATTATATAATTTAGGTAGACTATACAAAGAAGGATTAGAAGATAATGAAAAATCCATTGAATCATATGAGGAACTGCTTAATCGCTTTCCGCAAAATAAATATCAATTGAAAGCTTATTATAGTTTATATAAACTTTATACTGAGGAAGGTGATCAGGAAAAACTTGATTTTTACAAAAACCTGATAATTAATAAATACCCGGAAAGTGATTTTGCAAAAGTTATTCAGGATCCTGATTATTATAAAACAATGAATGCACAACATGATCTTGCAGCTGCTCTGTATAAAAACACTTATGAAGCTTTTACCAATGAGCAGTATTATATGGTTATTAATTATTCCGACAATGCAATGTCAACATATAGTGATACTGCATTAATGCCAAAATTTGAGTTCCTGAGAGCATTGTCAATTGGGAAAATTGAGATTGTTGATTCATTGCAAACAGCTTTAGAACAGCTTATACAAAAATATCCTGAAAGTGAAGTAAAACCTTTGGCCCAAGATATTCTTGACCACTTATCAGGTGAATCATCCGTGTCAGGCATAGATAGTTTAGGGGTATCGGGTGAAGATGATGATTTTATTTCACCTTATATTTATGATCCTAATGCAATTTTCTTTTATATGCTTATTGTAAAAGAAAAATCAGTAAATTTGAATGCATTAAAAGTAAAAATATCAGATTTTAATAAAAAATATTACAGGCTTGAAAAACTGACAATTAACAGTATTTTGTTGGATAAAAGCAGTCATATGATAACAGTTGGTAATTTTGGAAATATGGAATATGCCATGGGTTACTTTAATACAATCTCAAAAGACGAATATGTTTTTTCAAGTCTTGCACCTATTGATTATAAAAATTTTGTAATATCTACTGAGAATTATCCTGTATTCTATAAAAACAAAGATACAGAGCAATATTCAAAGTTCTTTGAAAAAAATTATTTAAAATAATAACATTTAAAACAATTAATAAAATGGCTAAAAATAATATTAATGAAACCGCTTCCAGAAATTTACTGGGTGCCGATACTACTGTAAAGGGTGACATTGAATCAAACGGTGATTTTAGAATTGATGGTACTTTAATAGGTTCAATAAGTTCAAAAGGAAAGGTTGTTGTCGGTTCTACAGGAAATGTTGAGGGAGAGATCAAATGCCAGAATGCCGATATTTCAGGAAAGGTGAAAGCAAATGTAACTGTAGCTGAGCTACTTTCTTTAAAAGCCTCAGCTAAATTTTCAGGAGAAGTTACAACAGCTAAACTTGCAATTGAACCAGGAGCAAAATTTTCCGGTTCGTGTAATATGGGGGAAACAAAATTATCAGATAATAAATTCCCTTTAAAAAATGAAGGACATAAAATCAAAGAAAAAACTATTTGATAGTTATGCCAGATATTCTACTATCGCTGTACAAATGCTAGTGATAATACTCATAGGTGTATTTGGTGGTATTGAACTTGATAAACTAATTAAATTGGAATTCCCGGTTTTTACAGTTGTTTTATCTATTTTATCAGTAATATTAGCTATTTATTATGTTACAAAAGACCTGATCAAAAAGAAATAACCCAAACAAATTGATAAACAATAAGTAACTAATTTGATAACCTTTCACAAAGTTAATAAATAAATTGTTCAATTGTTCAATTGTTTCATTGTTTCCCGAGTACTCAGGATTGAAATAAAACAAGTAATATGGAAAAAAAGTATTTACAACTTAATGATATAGATGCCTATAAAACAGCTTTTAATTTAAGCAATTATGTGTGGGAAATTGTTGTTAAATGGGACTGGTTTGCCAAAAAACACGTTGGCGGACAATTTGTTGAGACATTTGATTCAATCTCTGCAAATATTGCAGAGGGTTTTGGACGTTATCATAAGAAAGATAAAATTAAGTTTTATCGTTACAGCAGTGGTTCTATTAAAGAATCTCTTGACTGGAATGAAAAATCAAAAATTAGAAACCTGTTGTCCAATAAAGAATATAATCATATTTTCAGAGAATTAGATAAGTTGCCAAAAGAACTAAACCAACTTATCAAATACACAAACCTGAAATTGAAAGTCTAACAATAGAACAATCGGGCAATAGAACCATTATTCAATTGTATTTTAGATTTATGCCATGAATGGTTACCTAATTTAATATAAAACTAATATTAATGAGAAATGAAATCTGTTTATCTTAACTTTTTAAAAAAAATAATAATTTTTTCCGTTGCTTTTGCTTTGATATGTTATGCCGTCGGATATTTTTTACCTGCCGGTTATGTTACACCTGTTCTGCCCTATTTATTTGTTTTTTTCTTCTCTGTAACACTTGCCGTTCATTATGTTTTATTAAAAGCATCAGAAAAAAGATTCAGCAAGTTTACAACTTACTTTATGCTTGCAACTTTTTTAAAACTTATGCTTTACATAGCAGTATTATTAATTTATGTTCTTCTGAACAGATTAGATGCAATTCCATTTATAATTACATTTTTTATCTTATATGTTTTTTACACTGTTTTTGAAGTAATATCCATACTTTCATATTCAAAAAACTAAAAAATTGTATATTTGCATTAAGAAATTAATACCGTCAATAGAATCGAAATGAAACAATTTGGCTATATCATTTTATTGATTTTAATTTTATGCAGCTTTAAAGTTATTGCCTCACAAGGAGATACTTTGAAGACATCAAAGCTTAATCCAGAATATATTGCCGATTATAAAGATTTACTAACAGCAAGATTTTATTTATTAAGCGAAAGTATATGTTTTGCAATAAATCCGACAAATTTTGGAAAAGAAATAAATTACAGACCCAATATAGATATTAAAAACGGAATAGCCGGATTTTACAAATGGTTTGGTTTGGGGCTGGCTGTCAGGAATCCTTTTAGTTCAAATAAAAACGATAGAAAAGGGAAAAGTAAGGTTATTGACATACGTATAAATGCTTATGGAAATGCAATTGCTGCCGAACTATCGTTTCAGGATTACAGACACTTTTATATTGAAAACGCATACGATATATTCCAAAGCTGGAATTCTGGCGATAAATACCCACAACGTCCGGATATGCATATTTTTTCTACAAGTGCTATTTTATATTACATATTTAATTATAAAAAACATTCAATCAGGGCATCATACATCCAAAATGAAAGACAGAAAAAAAGTTCAGGTTCAATTATATTAATGCCTTCGTTTATATATTTAAAATTATCAGCCGATTCATCCATTGTTCCACAATCAATTGTAGAAGAATATAATATTGATCCTAATGAACAAATTATAAAAGGTGTTTTTTTTACTTATGGTTTATCTGTTGGTTATTCATACACTGTGGTATTTCTAAAATATTTTTACATGAATTTTTCGTTTATTCCCGGTATGTTCCTGCAAACCTACAAATATGATACCGAAGAAGGTGTTAACAAAAGAGAGGAAGCATCTTTACTATGGTTAAGCAGAGGAGCATTGGGTTACAATTCCGATAAGTTCTATGTCGGAATTGGTGGTGTTTTTGGCTTTAATGCATCACCGGTACAGATAGGAGAAGCAGATTTTAATTTCAATATGAACCAGATAAGGTTCTGGATAGGAACACGATTTGATGTTTTTAAGAAGAAGAAAAAGAAGTAAATATCCAGGCATAGGCCCTAATGTTTATAAGTTTACCAAATTTATCTTTATGGACATGTTGTTTATATTAAATTTCTAATTGCTCTAATTAACCTAATTTCTAATTAAATCCCAAGTTCCAATTTATAATGTTCAGGCATTTGTTGTTTAAGTTTTGGTTTTGGGAATTTTGATAATTTTTTAGGTCAATTAGTAATTAGATCAATTAGGTCAATTATTTTATTCCCTATAAAGGTTTTTATTTAGAACTCGATTTTAAATAAGCATAGATACTTAAAGCGGATGTAAGGCATTATTGCATTTTTTACTAAACAGCAACAGAAAGAGCTTGAGCAGAAGGGATGGGTATTTCATATCCTTCTTCCTTTAAACCCTCTAAATGCAATTGAATAGCTTCTTTTATATTCTTTTTAGTTTCTTCAATTGTATCACCTAATGAAACGCATCCCTGTAAATCAGGAACATAAGCCCCGTAATGTCCTTGTTTGTTTTTTTCTATAATTATTAAATATTCCATTTTATACAAAGATAATATATTTTGTTTTCATATTCAACTTGTGTGTAATATTGGGGCTAAATATTTTTTTGATGTACTGGATAAAGATTTTAGGGGCAACGCCCCGAAACGTAATAGCACAGGGCTACGTTACACTTCGCCCTGTGCTATTACATTGCATCCCTTCGGGATTATTGTTTTGAATTAATACAAAAATAAATCATTTTTTTATCCAGCACATCAAAATATTATTTTGCTTTTATTGGATTTATATTGATTATTAATTCAAGCTATTTAGTACGTCCATAAAGTCCGATAGTTTAACCCAACTTGATAATTTAGACCCGAATTATTTGTTTCGTCAAAAAAAATGAT
>CAZREZ010000031.1:0-15296 GCA_964599115.1 uncultured Bacteroidales bacterium | reverse complement strand
AGACATATTATTTCAAAAAATAAAGAAAACTTTTCACGTCCAATCGTAAGGATTGCTATAATAAGCATTGCTCTCGGACTGGCGGTGATGATCGTTTCAGTTGCAATTGTTACAGGTTTTCAGTCGCAAATACGGGATAAAGTTATTGGTTTTGGTTCGCATATACAAATTAATAATTATGATTATAATGTTTCTTATGAAGCAAAACCGATTAATAAAGAACAGGAATTTTATCCATACCTTGATACTATTGAGGGTATCAGGCACATTCAGGTATATGCAAATAAAGCCGGAATTATAAAAACCGATGAGCAGATACAGGGAGTTGTTCTTAAAGGCATTGGAAATGATTACGACTGGTCATTTTTTAAGGATAAAATAGTCGAAGGAAAACCTGTTATTATTGATGATACGGAAAAAACAAATGATGTACTGATATCTAAAATAATTGCAGATAAATTAAAATTAAAATTAAATGATGACCTTAGAATGTATTTTGTGTCGTCAAGCAGATCACAGCCACGGGGAAGAAAGTTTAAAATTACAGGGATTTATGAAACAGGACTTGAAGAATTTGATAAGTTGTTTATTATTGGTGATATTGCTCATATTCAAAAATTAAACAGCTGGGACGAAAATCAGGTTGCAGGATTTGAAGTGTTGATTGAAAATTTTAATGAATTAGATAAAATGAACGAACTCATTTATCTTACAATAGGCTATGATTTGAATACACAAACAATTAAATATATCTATCCGCAAATATTTGACTGGCTTGATCTTCAGGATATGAATGTTATCATTATTTTGTTTTTAATGGTTTTGGTAGCCGGAATAACTATGATCTCCACACTTTTAATACTAATACTTGAGCGAACAAATATGATAGGGATTCTAAAAGCGTTAGGGAGCCAAAATCGCAGTGTTCGTAAAATATTTTTATACAATGCAGTTTATATAATCGGGAAGGGACTGCTTTGGGGAAATATTGCAGGAATCGGTATTTGTTTGCTTCAATTGAAATTTGGGATAATCGGTTTACCTCAGGAATCATATTATGTACCTGTTGTACCGATAAACCTGAACTTTTTACATATTCTTTATCTTAATGCAGGAAGTTTGATAATTTGCTTTCTCATGCTAATTATCCCGTCGTACATTATTACTAAAATTTCACCTGTGAAGGCGATTAGGTATAGTTAAGTGCATACTGCCGTAAATATTATCATTGTTGTTAATTTGTTGTTTGTCTATATATTATATAGTAATTAATAGTAATTCAGTAGTAATTCATAGTAATTCAGTAGTAATTTATTAGTAATTCATAGTAATTCAGTAGTAATTCATAGTAATTCAATAGTTTACTTTGTGAAGTCCGGCTTGACTTGTCTGAATATTTCACAGGGAGTCATTTATTGTTTTTTGCAATTTGGTGATAATCGGTAGTGGTTTTTAAATGATTACAAATTTTTCATTCACTAATCCCAAATCTCAAATCTATAATCTCAAATCTCAAATCTATAATCACTCCCTTCCAACATATTTTGCATAAGTCATGGCAATGGTTCTGTAAATAAAATGACCGAATTTTGTGTAAGGAGTGTAGATTATTACGAACCATACTAAAATAAGGTGAAGAGTATAAAGATAGTAAGCAATCATCCAGTTTTGAAAACGTGCAATCTCAACAAAAACTCCGGAAATTACCAAGAGATAAATAGATATCAGGAAAACCCAGTCAGTGTAATTGCTGTTTCCAGCAATATCTTTATTTACTATCCGGTTGTATATCATAACTGTTAATCCTGAAAAAAGTAAAACAGCAGCGAAATTACTTGCAATTTTTACGGGATTCCAGAGCGACAGGGGATATTCAAGAAAAACTACGGCAATTATTGCAAAAATCGTAACAATCAATAAAATTATAAAACCCCAGAAAACCATTAAATGTGTGTAATATCTGTATTTATGATACCTGCATTTATTGAATTTTTCATGTGTTAATATTTCTTTTATCGAAGAAGTAAAACATTTAAACAAACTGTTTTTATGTTTTTTAAAAGCCGTATTTTTTTTCAGATCGTTCCGGAAAACTTTTATGCTTTTTATCATTCCAATTATCATGAGAAATAATAAAATTGAAAATGAAATATTAAGATACAGATGTGGGAAGAATTTTGAATAATTAACAATACCTTCGGGGATAGTTAAAGTTCCGGCAAAGTATATTATTGTCAGAATAATAATAACCGGAATAGCAATAACAACAGGCAAATATTTCGGTTTGCTTAGCAGTTTGGCAAGGAATTTAGGTCTGGCATAATGCAGATAACTAAAATTTCTGATAGATGCAAGCACATCGCCGGGCTTAACGCCTCTCGGACAAGTTGTTGTGCAATCACCGCATTGAAGACATAACCAGATATCAGGATCACTTAAAAGTTTATCTTTTAGTCCCCATCCGGCCCAAATCATTTCTTTTCTTGGGAATGGTTTTTCAGCAGGCGAAAGTTTACAGATCACCGAACATGTTCCGCACTGCATACATTGTTTTAGCGGAGAGTTACTGTCCTTTGACAGTTCTTTTATGAATTCTATGTTTGGTATTATTTTTAGCATTATAAATGACTAAAATTTAAAATGACTAAAATTTAAAATGACTAAAATTTAAAATTAAAAAATGAATAAAATTATTTTGTGTTTTTTGCAATGGTTGTGAAGATTGCAAGTAATTCGCTACATTCATTATATTCAAATTCAATTTCCTTATTATTTTTCCAATTTATTTCAATTATTATTTTTAACCAATATTGAGTCTCACTTGCTTCGCCTTCACATATTTTAATTTTATTTCTAAAATCAGCTTTACTTCTTGCACGGTTTGCTTCTCTGTAATTGGCACCAATACTGGTACCTGATTTTGTAATTTGATTTCTTACAATCTTTCCTTCAGTAGTAGAGGGTAATTTTGATGACAAGCGAATTATGCTAACACCAAATTTTAATGTTCTTTCCTCTAATTGAATTGCAAATTTCTTCGGATTATATTCTGAATCATTTTTCATTATTTTTTATTTTTTAAATTTTAGTCATTTTAGTCATTTTGAATTTCCCTTTTAAATTTCTTTAAAGGGATTCCCCCCGATATCTTCAATAATTTCAATATAATCGTTAATAATTTCAGGGATTCTTTGATAATCGTTAATTTCAAGAAATTCGGTTTTTATTCTTTCAGGTTCAAGCATCATTTTTTCAAGAGTTTCGCTGATGTTTTCACCTCTTTTTTCAGTTAGTTCACTTCCGTTAATAAAATGACATTGGTAATTTTCACCGGGTTTGCAACCTATTTGCAAAATACCGTCGAATCCTTGTGAGAGTGCATCGGATATCCAGACATTATTAACTGAGCCAATGCACCTTACCGGAATTATCCTGACATAAGCACTATATTGCAATCGTTTAAATCCTGCCATATCAAAGGCAGGATAAGCATCGTTTTCACAAACAAAAACAAGTACACGTGGTTTCTCTTCAAATTCATCAGGAATATTAACAGCTTTTATCATTGATGAAATGCTGTTGATTGAGAAATCGCTGAAATTAATGATTCTTTCGGGGCATGCACCGAGACAAATACCGCAACGTCTGCACCGGTTAGGATTGGGTAAAGGTGTACCTTTTTCGGTTTCATCATAAGCACCGAACGGGCATTCTTCAGTGCAGCGTTTGCAGTCGGTACATCTTTCTAAATAGAGATCAGGATAAGATTTATCTCCTGACCTTGGATGAACGGATTCACCTCGTTTGCTTGCTTCAATACATTGAATTGCTTTTAAAGTTGCACCGGTAGCATCTTCAATACTTGAAGTTATATCCATTGGTTCTCTTAATGCACCTGCTGCATAAATTCCCGTCCTCCTGGTTTCATAAGGAAAACAGATAAAATGTGAATCAGGGAAATTATATTTTAATAAAGGAAGCCCTTTTCCAAGGCGATAATTTAAATTAAGTTCTTCCGAATTTGCAGGTGTCATTCCTGTTGCCAGAACTATCAGGTCAACTTTTATTTGTATTTGCTCATCAAAGAGTGTGTTATCAACAGTAACTATCAGTTCATCATTTTCTTCGGAAATATTAACAACATCACCTTTTGTCAAAAATATCTGTTCGTCATTTTGAATCTCTTTGTAGAAATTCTCATAATGGCCTGGTGTTCGAATATCTTTATAGATAATAAAAACTGATGATTCGGTATTAAAATCACGGATGTATTTTGCTTGTTTTAAGCTTGTTCCGCAACAGAAGTTTGAGCAATATGGAAGGTGTTTATCGTCCCTTGAGCCTGCACACTGAATAAACAAAACGTTATTAGCCGGCTTGTCATCAGAAGGTCTGACAATATTATTTTTTTTGGCAAGATGTTCCATTTCAACATTAGTAATAATATTTTTAAACCTGCCATAGCCAAATTCAGTTAGTTTAGTCGCATCATAAGGTTTCCAGCCCGTTGCCATTACAATGGACCCGGCGCTGAAATATTTATCCTTGCCGTTTTGCGAAATCAATATTTCAAACATTCCGGGCTGCCCCGAAATCTCCTTAATTTCAGATGAAGTAAAAATATCAATATTTTTAAATTTTTCAATTTCTGATATTTTATCTGAAATTATTGGATGTTCCAATTTTTGATATGGATAATGTTGTGGCAATTGTTTATATAGATTATTTGTCCAGCCACCTAATTTATCTGATTTTTCAACAAGAAATATTTTATATCCTGCTTTAGCACCTTCAATTGCTGAAGTAATTCCTGTTATTCCTCCTCCGATTATTAAAATATCCGATGAAAGTTTTTCACCAATAAATGGTTCAGGATTAAGTATTGACAGGGTTTTTGCAATACCCATTCTTAGAGTATCTTCAGCAAGCATTTGCGTGTCCTCATCATTGGGAGGATGACACCATACAACCTGCTCTCGAAGGTTAACTCTTTCAATAATAAGGTTTTTTTCAAACGAAAATTCAGAAGTATTTACACGGGATGAGCAGGCAGCTATAACAACTGCATCAAGTTTTTTTTCAACAATATCTTTTTTGATAATACCAATACCATCTTTATTACAAAGAAAAGGATGCTTAATACAACATTCAGTATTGTATTCATTTTTTGCAATATTTGACAATGCATCAATATTAATACATCTACCAATTTCACAACCTGAACATATATATACTCCTGTTTTTTTGTTCACGTATAATTTCTCTAAATAATAAACTGATACTAAACGAGAATGCGAAATTATTGAAACATAAATTGCTTAAAACCAATTAGAAATTTAATTCGTCATTTGCAAAGTTTATGCGTTTCAGTATAATTTTATAATTTTTCAATAAATCCTTCTTATCTATATTGAAACGTCTCTCTTATTCTCATTCTATTGGGCTAAAGCCCATTATTTGTTTTTATTATATTCCCCGACTTAAAAGTCGGGGTTAGGCAAAAAAATGTATTAATTAACTCTATTATACTTTTTCCTTTTATCTTTTATCTTTTACTGGTTTCCTGTATTGCTTTTAAAGCCATTCCTGTGGCATCTTTTAATGATGCTGAAACATCTAATGGTCTTTTGGCACATGAAGCGGCAAAAATACCATGCTCAAGCAATCCTGGTATTATAAATCCATTATTATCATATTTAATTTTATCAATATTAATTTTATTTGGGACAATTCCTGTAGCAAGCACAACCATATCAACTTCTTCTTTTTTTCTTATACCAGTCATAGTATCCTCCACTTTAATGATCAGTCCTTTAGTATCAGGATTTTCATTTATCAATCCGACTATTCCTTTTATCAGTTCAATATTTTTATCTGCTTTTACTTTATTAAGAAAATCTTCATTTCTTCCGCTAACTCTAAGGTCAATATAAAATATTTTAATTATAGCTTCAGGGAGTTGCTCCCTGATATAAAGAGTATGTTTTAATGAAGCCGTACAGCAAACTCCCGAACAATAGGGCAGGTGGTTTTCATCTCTTGAACCCGCGCACTGAACAAATGCAATGGTTTTCGGTTCTTTATTATCAGAAGGGCGTAAAATTTTACCAAGTGTTGGTCCGTTAGGTGCAGACAAACGTTCCATCATAACATTTGTGATGACATTAGGAAAAATACCGAAATTCAGATTATCTAACTTAGTTGCATCATAAGGATACCAGCCAGTAGCAAAAACTATTGATGAAACATCTAATTGTAAATGTTTGGAAGTAGTTTCAAAGTCAATTGCATTATATTTACAAACTTCAACACATTTTTTGCAATTATTTTTCAAACAAACACTTTCATCAATTGTGTATTTCCAGGGAAATGCCATTTCGTGTGGAAGGTAAATAGCTTTGGTTTTATCCATTTCATAATTAAACTCATTACTTCGTTCAACCGGACAAACTTTTTCGCATTCGCCGCAAACAGTGCAATTATTATTAACAAAGGTGGGATTGGTTTTTAATGTAACTATAAAATTACCTTTTGAGCCGGAGATATTTTCAATTATTGTTGAAGTAAAAATTGTGATCCCTGGATTTTGTTTTATCCGCCTGAAATTGATTTCAAGTCCGCAGTATGGTGGACAGAGTTTTGGAAAGTATTTATTCATCTTAACAACTCTTCCGCCAAGATAAGGAAGTTTCTCAATCAAAAATACTTCATAACCAACTTCAGCCACCTCAATAGCTGTTGTTATTCCGCTTATGCCTCCACCAACTACAAGTATTTTCTTCTCTGCCATTTAATTATACTATTATCCTGTAAAATTTTGTTTTTTTAACAAAGAATTTACTTTTTCTTCTGCAATTTGAGATTTAAAATTTTAGACTTCTATACACTGAATAATTGTCGATCTTAAAATCAAATCTAAAATCATAAACCCAAAATCTAAAATCCAATTACTCTCTCTCCACCAAATCAATCACATCCCTCTTACTCATTTCCCATTCATCAGTTTTGGGATTCCAGCAGCAGTTGACAAAGCATTTCCATTCTTCTTTCATTTCAGGAAAATCGCTTCTGAAATAATATCCGGGCCATCTGGTCTCTTCCCTGAACAGCATAGATCTGATATGTGATTCTGCCTGCCATAACCTGTGAATATTTTCCCAGCATCGCATTAGTTCATGCAAGTCTTCTGCTGCAAGTTTTTCTGAATCTTCCTTCATATAATGGATAAATTCAAGACCTTTTTTAAGTAATGCCTCTGAAGTTTTAAAATTTGTTGATACACCTCCGGCATATTCATCCATTATCTTTTGCAGTCTGAACATGAACATTTTGGGCTTAATAAAATTCGGATTAATATTTGGATCGTTTGAATAATTTTTATGATCAGCAAAAGTTTTTAAGGGTTTTAAAATTTTATTTCTTAATGCTTCAATATTAGATGAATCAAAAGAAGGTAATTCAGGATGATCAACACAAAAACTTACGGCTGATTTTGCTGCTATTCTGCCTTCGGTGAATGAACCGGATGAAAATTTATGACTTGAAGCACCTGAAGCATCTCCTGCTGCAAACAGACCTTTAATTGTTGTCATTTGTGGATAGCCCCATTTATATTCATCGGGAGCCATATCTTCGGGTCCGCTTAACCATGCTCCCGAAGCACCTGAATGAGAGCTGATAAAATAAGGTTCACATGCTGCAATTTCAGAAGGTTGTTCATCGGGGAAAATATTGGTAGATGCCCAAAACAATGCCTGACTGATAGTCATGTCAAGGAAATCCTCCCATGCTTCATTTTCAAGTTTTTTTAATTTTCTTTTTCTATCCTTTTCATCATCAATTTTAGCTGCTATATTTTTGATAGCTTCATCTGTTCTCATGTAAATCGGATGTTTCCCTTCCATCACTTCAAGCATCATTAAATAATTTCTCAGGTTAGTAGGAGTGGGTTTTGTCAATCCATACGGTGCCCATTTTTTTAGCTCATCGGCACGTGTTTCCATATAGTCTTCTCCTAAAGCATTTGTAGCTTTGGATTTAAAAAGCAGGAACCAAGCACCAACCGGGCCATAAGCATCTTTAAACCTGACAGGGACAAAACGAACTTCCTGACAAGTCATTTCTGCACCGGATTTTATTGTAAAATATGCACTTGCACCGGAGTTAAAGGGCGGATACCATGAACGTCCTAATCCTTCACCGACAGAACGCGGTTTGAAAATATGCACTGCTCCGCCCATTGCAACAATAACTGATTTTGATTTGAAAATATAAATTTTGTTATCTCTCACACTGAAACCGATAGCTCCAACACATCTGTCACCATCCATTAAAGGTTCGGTGATAAAAATCCGTTCATAATACGAACCGTTTTCACCGAGTTCTTTAAGAGCATTTTTAGCAGCTTCGGCAACAATAGTTTTATATGATTCGCCATTTATCATAACCTGCCAGCGTCCTTCATGAACATATTTTCCATCTTCACCTTTCCAGATAGGCAATCCCCATTTTTCAAAAAGATGAACAGATGAATCAACATGACGGGCAATATTTGCAACAAGGTCATCGCGGGCAATTCCCATCAGGTCATTCTTTACATATTTTAAATAATCTTTAATTGTGTTATCCTGGTCTTTCAAACCGATATACATATTAATTGCAGAAAGCCCCATTGCAACAGCCCCGCTTCTGTCTATTGCAGCTTTGTCAACCATTGTAACTTTAAGATTGTGTTGCTTCGCCCAGTGTGCAGCTTCAAAAGCAGCACCACATGCTGCCATGCCACCGCCAAGAATCAAAATATCAGTTGTAATTTCTATAGTTTCGAAGTCTTTCATGTGTTTGTTTTTTTGTAGTTGCTATATTTTTAGTTGATTACATTTTGCCAAATCAAGAGGTGGAAATTAGAAATTAGAAATTGGAAATTGTGTCTTTTTCCGAATTTCTAATTTCAAGTTTCCAATTTTATTACATAATCATTCTTTTGTTTATCAAAATAAACTTTTTATAGACGTTTCACTTTTGATGTTCATTAAATTTTATCAATTTCTTTGGTTCCTAAAGATTCCGGTTCTGTTCTTAATATGGTGCTTTTTAAATCATTAGTTGAAGTGTTAAAACCTGCATCCGGTGATGCGCTTCCTTCGGGTGTAGTTCGTGTTGGAAATTTAAAGCGTTTAATTTTCCCGTTCCTGAACTTTACCGACCACATAATTGAATCGGTACTTCTCAACGGTTGGACATATCCACCCAAAGGCATAAAATCGGCATAGCCACGTATTTCAATTGCCTGTGTCGGACAAATCTTAACGCAGTTGTAACATTCCCAGCACATTTCAGGAGCACGGTTGTAAGCTTTATTTGTTTCTTTATTTAAAACCATAAGGTCGTTTGGACAAATATACTGGCAGGCAGTTTTGTCCTGTGCCTTACATCCATCGCATTTTTCTGTTATAACAAAACTTGGCATTTTCTAAAAATTTAATTTTTTGTATAGATGCAAACATAGTTTAAATTATTCAAACTGTCAAAAAATTAAAGAGTATAACTTAGTAAATTAATTTGATATGTCTAAGGTTCCATACGAACTCCTTTCAGTCGTAAGGCTAAGGCTAAGGCTAAGGCTGAGGCTAAGGCTGAGGAAAAAATATTTATAACAATCAGTACACTATATTAAATGGAATTGAGGAATGATAGAATGATGAAATAATGATTAAATTTGTAAAAATTATTTCAAAAATATATATTTTCAATTATGAATCGCTCAAAATTATTTATTTTAGTCTTCACATTTATAGGTTTAGTCATTTTTTCAACAAGTTGTAAAAAGGATAAAAATACCTCCAGACCCATAGACACAGGTGTTTATGGCTGGGCTGTAGGAGATACTATAAGTGGATATGGAACAATTTTATATACTAATAACAGTGGCAAAACCTGGATAAGACAAGGAAATGCACAAACAATACCAAACACTTTCTTTAACGATGTTTGTGTAATTGATAAAAAGAATGTATGGGTAGCTGGTAGAAATATTGAAGGATTTGCAACAATTCTAAAAACATCTGATGGAGGAGAAACCTGGATTAGATTAGGTTCTGAACAAAACATCCCTGACGTTGAGTTAACAGGTATTAGTGCCATAAATAATAATATTGCCTGGGCCGCCGGAGCTGAAGGAATTATTTTAAAAACTACAGATGGCGGAATAAATTGGACTCAACAAAATAAAGGCAAACTTTCAAATGTTCCATTTCAGATGATTTATGCAACAGATGATAATAATGTTTGGACTGTTGGAATCGGAGATACACTTGCTGTAATTCTTCATACTTCAGATGGTGGCAATACCTGGGCAAGACAAGGTTTGGATAGCTTACATTCAGGCAATATACCTAATGCTTTAATTGATGTTCATGCTATTAATCATAATGTTGCCTGGACAGTTGGACCAGGGCAAGCTTTATATACATTAGACGGTGGTGAGACCTGGACAAACAAGAATACACCATTAGGTCCTCTTCATAATAATGGGGTTTGTGTAATTAATGAGAATATTGTTTGGGTAGCAAGTGATTATAAGCATATTTGTAAATTAACACATTTAGATAGTACATGGGTGCTACAATCCTCTCCTGCTGGTTTACCATCAGCTGAATACATGGGAATTACTGCCTTTAATGAATATAGCGCTTGGATTGTATCAGTTAATCTTGAAGTGTATGGTGGATATATTTTATATACTAATGATGGCGGCAATACCTGGGTTGAGCAAACCAGCCCTGTTAATGTATCACTGAGAATGATATCGTTTGCAGGTGCATTAAGGTAAAGAAGTCTTTAATTTTTTAACGATTAATGGATTACACCCTTCGACTTCGCTCAGGGTGACGATTGTTAAGTATTACGCCCTTCGACTTCGCTCAGGCTGACGATTGTTATAGATTACGGATTGCTGCTTCCACTAATTAGTGCTTGTCAATTAAGTCAATTATATTGATAAAAATTTAGATTTATGATTTTAGGTTTATATTTATTTAATCCGACTATAAAATTCTAATGCGGCTTCGCCTTTTATAATTTCAGTCTCATTAACTTTATACTTCACCTCTTATGCAACCCACATTCTTTGTGTCCGTCGTTTTCCCACCACCACCTTCCTGAGCGGGAATCTTCACTGTCTTCAACTGCACGTGTACAAGGCACGCATCCAATACTTTTAAAACCTTTATTATGAAGTGAATTATAAGGGATGTTTTTTTCTTTAATATGGTTCCAAACATCTTTTTCCGTCCATTTTATCAGTGGATTAACTTTAATAAGCCCGTTAACTTTATCCCATTCAATAAGTTTATCATTTGCACGTATTTCCGATTGTTCATTTCTTAATCCTGTTATCCAGATATCAAATTTTTTTAAAACCCTTTTTAATGATTCAATTTTTCGTATATGGCAGCAAAGCTTACGGTTTTCAATACTTTCATAAAAAAGGTTTATTCCTTTTTCTTTAACCATTTTCTCAACTTGCCTGGTATCAGGAAAATATATTTCAATGTTAATTTTATACCGGCTGTTTGTTTTTTGGATTAAATCGTAAGTTTCCTGGAATAATCTACCTGTATCAAGTGTGAATATTTTTACATGTTTATTAATTGAAGAAATCATCTCGGTTATTACCTGATCTTCAATTCCGAGACTTGTTGCAAAGGCAATTTTTTCAGGATAATTTGATAAGAAAAAAGAAATGACTTCCTGTGGTGAAGAATTTTGAAATTCCTTATTTAGATTTTCAGTTTGTTTTAAATTCATAAAATATATTTTCAAATGGTTTAATTAAAAAGTCATCCGATGGCTGTTATTTTTAAAATCCTGCTTTTTTGTCCTGACTCATAAATTAATAATCACTTGTTTAAGCCGACAAATATAATTATAATATAAGTTTTGTACCAGTTTTTGAAGAATCCGATAACATAGTTTTATTCAAATCAGTTATATTTGTCAATTATTCAAGTCAAATATTATTAAATAATTTAAATGATGAAAGTGCATTTTATAGCAATAGGAGGAAGTGCAATGCACAATCTTGCAATTGCCTTACAAAAAAAAGATTATGAGATTACCGGCTCTGATGATGAGATTTTCGAACCATCAAAAAGCAAGCTTAAAAAATATAATATCTTACCTGAAAAAGAAGGATGGTTTCCTGATAAAATCACAAAAGATATTGATGCTATAATTCTTGGAATGCACGCCAGAGACGATAATCCCGAATTATTAAAAGCTCAGGAGTTAGGATTAAGAATATATTCTTATCCTGAATATTTATACGAGCAGTCCAGAAACAAAATCCGTGTTGTAATAGGAGGGAGTCACGGAAAAACTACAATTACTGCAATGATACTTCACACATTAAATTATTTTAATATAGATTGCGATTATATGATCGGTGCTCAGCTTGAAGGATTTGAAGTAATGGTGAAGTTATCGGATAAAGCAAAAATTATGTTAATTGAAGGTGATGAATACCTGACATCACCTATTGACAGGCGGCCGAAATTTCATTTATACAAACCTAATATTGCTTTGCTGAGTGGAATAGCATGGGATCATATAAATGTTTTTCCAACTTATGATTTTTATCTTGAGCAATTTGAAATTTTTGTTAATTTAATTGAAGATGACGGCACATTGGTTTATTGTGAAGATGACCGTGAGGTTAAAAATATTGCAATATCATCAAAAGGTACAATAAAAAAACTTTCTTATTCTTTACCTCCAAACAAAATTGAAAATGGTGTTACTTATATTAAATATAAAGACAAATGGATCTCGTTAAAAGTTTTCGGTGAACATAATTTAAAAAATATTAATGGTGCAAGATTAGTTTGTAATGAATTGGAAATTAGCGATAAACAGTTTTATGAAACTATAATATCATATAAAGGAGCTTCAAAAAGGCTTGAACTGATTGATAAAAATGATTCAACATTTATTTACAAGGATTTTGCACATTCACCATCAAAACTTAAAGCTACTGTTAAAGCTTTAAAAGAACAGTTTCCTGAAAAGGAGTTGGTTGCATGTATTGAGTTGCACACTTTCAGCAGTTTGAATAAGGATTTTATTGAGCTATACAACGGATGTATGGAAGCTGCTGATCTTCCATTTGTTTATTTTAATCCTCATACAATAGAATTGAAAAAGCTACCTGTGATAACCAAGGAACAGGTTAAAAATGCTTTTAATAATCAAAAACTAAAGGTTTATACCGATTCATCAGAATTATTTCAGGATTTATTAGCAATGGAATGGAACAACAGAAATCTTTTATTGATGAGTTCCGGAAATTTTGATGGAATTGATTTTGATAATATTGCAAGAAAGATTTTAAAGAAGTAGGCGATAATAGTAGTAGTAGCAATCCGTAATCCATAACAATCGTCAGCCTGACCCTTTCGACAAGCTCAAGATAAACTCCGCCGAAGGGCATAATCCGTAAATCGTAACTATCTCTATTAACTTTTATCCCATACGGGTTTGCTTCGCTTCACTTTTTACTTTTATCTTGATCTACCCATTCATAGATATCAGAAATTCTTCGTTACTTTTAGTAAATTTCATTCTATCTCTCAAGAATTCCATAGCTTCAAGTGGGTTCATATCAGCGAGGTGGTTTCTGAGTATCCATATTCTTTGTAATGATTCTTTGTCAAGCAACAGATCTTCTCTTCGTGTACTTGAAGCAACAATATCAATAGCCGGGTAAATACGTTTATTTGAAAGTTTACGGTCTAACTGCAATTCCATATTACCTGTTCCCTTGAATTCTTCAAATATCACTTCATCCATTTTTGAGCCGGTATCAATCAATGCTGTAGCAAGAATTGTGAGTGAGCCGCCGTTTTCAATTTTTCGGGCAGCACCGAAGAAACGTTTTGGTTTTTGTAGAGCATTGGCTTCAACACCACCTGATAAAACTTTACCTGACGCAGGAGAAACCGTGTTGTAAGCTCTTGCCAATCGTGTTATTGAGTCTAAAAGAATAACTACATCATGTCCGCATTCGGTTAAACGCTTAGCTTTTTCCAAAACTATATTGGCAATTTTAACATGTCGTTCGGCAGGTTCATCAAAGGTTGAAGATATTACTTCTGCTTTAACGCTTCTTTCCATATCAGTAACCTCTTCAGGACGTTCATCAATTAAAAGTACAATTAAATATGCTTCAGGATGATTGTGAGCAATAGCATTAGCAACTTCTTTTAAAAGAACGGTTTTTCCTGTTTTTGGTTGAGCTACGATTAGTCCTCTTTGTCCTTTGCCGATTGGAGTAAACATATCAATAACTCTTGTTGAGAGAGAATCGTCTGGATGACCTGTTAGTTTAAATTTTTCTATAGGGAAAAGCGGAGTTAAAAAATCAAAAGGAATTCTGTCACGAACTTCATCGGGAATTTTGCCATTAATTAATTCAATTTTTATCAAAGGAAAATATTTTTCAGTGTCTTTTGGAGGTCTGATACTTCCTTTTAGAGTATCACCTGTTTTTAAACCGAATAATTTTATCTGGGATTGTGAAACGTAAATATCATCAGGTGAGTTAAGGTAATTGTAATCCGATGAGCGAAGGAATCCATATCCGTCAGGCATTACTTCAAGCACACCTTCGCTTGAAACAATTCCTTCAAATTCAAATGAATATTCATCTTTTCTTCTATCGCCTTGTTTGCTTCGTGTTGAATGATCCCTGTAACTTCTATTCAAATCGTATTTCTTTTTACGTTCGGTATCTGCTTCTTTTATGTTTTCTTTAATAACAGTAGTATCTTTTGTAAGCTTGGGTTCTTCGATTTTATTAATCTTAGTATCTGAAATTTTTATTGGATCAGCATCGGCTTTTTCAGGTAAATGAGTGGGAGCAGGTAAATCATTATGCTTAACTATTTTTTTAGGAGGTTGTTTTTTTATTTCGGTGGTTATTACTTTTTCTTCCGGAATTTTTTTATCAACATCTTTAACATTTTGTGTTGTTTTTTTTCGCTTTTGATGATATGATTTTTTAAATTCTTTTTTTTCTTTTGCCAGAATTTCCTGAGAAGGATTTAAAGCTTGATGATCAAGTATCTTATAAATAAGATCCTGCTTAACAAGTTTTTCGGATTTAGGAATGTTTAATTTTTTTGCAATTTCCTTTAATTCAGGAACTAACTTTGCATTAAGTTCAATAATGTCGTACATCTAATTGTTTATTTTAATTTGTTTGAAATTTGTAGAAGAGATATTAAGTAAATATTTAT
>CAZREZ010000030.1:0-15409 GCA_964599115.1 uncultured Bacteroidales bacterium | reverse complement strand
CAAAGATATTAACAAAGTTATTAAGGTTTTTAGGGTTTTTAGACAGTCTGACGGTCAGCCCAATTGAAACAATGGATGTAACCATCTCTTCTGTTGTAGACAGCAATGGCTGTTATAATGTTGGTGATGGTATTGCTACAGTAACTGTTGAGCATTTACCTGAAGCCCCGGTAACACCTGATGGAGCTACTGTTGTCAATAGCGATGTGGATACTACTTCGACTTACACCATAACACAAACTGCAAATACTACTGATCATATATGGACTATCTTACCAATGGATGCCGGAACACTGGAAATGGACGACACCCTCTGCACGGTATCCTGGACTCCAGGTTTCAACGGTGTGGCGCAGTTGAAAGTACAAGGCGTGAATATTTGTGGGCAAGGACCTGCATCCACATCGCTGGATATTACTGTTGAAAGCTCATTCGGTATTGCAGAGACCAACATCGGCGTTGGCGTTTCTATCTATCCAAATCCATCCGAAGGTATCTACAACATTGAGATGAATGCCAAAAGTAAGCAGGAAATGAACATCAAGGTGATGAACGCCCTTGGTTTCGCAGTCTTCTCTGCTACTAACGTTACTTTCGACGGATCATACAAGAGCACCCTGGATTTATCAGGCCAGGCAGAAGGCCTGTATTTCCTTGTGATCGAGAATGACAAGGGTGTGTTTTATAAAAAGCTGATTATTAATTAATTGAAATAAAAAGGGACTCTATCCGTAATCCGACGGATAGAGTCCCTTTTTTAGTTAGTTTCTATAATAATGCAACCGGTTGCAATAGTCAGGCTGAAGTTGAGGAAGCTTGTGATACTGTATCAGTACAGGACATATATTTTGATGATGAATTTTCGGTATGTCCAAACCTATGCGAAAGCGCTGTGCGCCTTCGATATCAAATTCCTGCCCGACTGAACGTGTTCAGCCCTTCAGGTGGGAACGATAAACGATTTTAGATTTATTTCAGATTTCGGGAAGAAGGATAGAGTAAATTTAGCTATAATAACATCCTGCCTTTTAAATTAAATAAATCTTATCTTTGCAAAAAATATCAACTACAATGAACAACATTCCTGAAAAAGAAAATAAAATAAAAGTTGGAATTACTCAAGGTGATATCAACGGGATAGGTTATGAAATTATAATTAAGTCATTTATTGATTCTCGTATCTTTGAAATTTTCACCCCAGTTGTCTTTGGTGTTTCAAAAGTTGCATCTTATCATAGAAAGACTTTAAACATTAATGATTTTAGTTTTAATTTAATAAAAAAACCCGAATTTGCCAACCCTAAACGACCCAACATAATAAATTGCTATGATAGAGAAGTAAAAATTGAACTTGGTAAATCTACCCAAACTGCAGGTGAATTATCATTACTTGCACTTGAATCTGCAATAAAAAGCATGAAAAATAATGAAATAGATATACTTGTTACTGCACCCATAAATAAGAAGAATATTCAGTCAAAGGATTTTAACTTTCGCGGACATACCGAGTACCTTGCTCAAAAATTTGAATGTGAAAAGTTCCTGATGCTGATGATAAGTGAAAATTTCAGGATAGGGGTAGTTACCGGTCATATCCCATTGAAGGATGTAGCCAGTAAATTATCTCAGGAAATTATTATTGACAAACTCAGAATTATGAATGATTCTTTAATCAAAGATTTTAATATTATAAAACCCAAAATTGCAATACTCGGATTGAATCCTCATGCAGGTGATAATGGTTTATTGGGAAAAGAAGAACAGGAGATTATTATACCGGCAATAAAAAAAGCATTTGATGATAATATTTTGGTTTATGGACCTTATTCTGCCGATGGATTCTTCGGGTCAAATACATATTCTCAATTTGATGGGATTTTAGCTATGTACCACGATCAGGCAATGATTCCTTTTAAAGCCCTTTCGTTTGGAAGCGGCGTAAATTTTACGGCCGGCTTACCTTACGTTAGAACATCTCCTGCACACGGGACAGCATATGAAATTGCAGGCAAAAATGTAGCATCACCCGAATCGTTCAGGCAGGCGATATTTTTTGCAATAGATATATATAAAAACCGGCAGAATTATGAAGAATTAAACAAAAATCCGCTTAAAATCAATACACCCGAACAGAATAATTCATAAGCAAAGTAACTGTGTTTTTTAACATGAAACTTGAAACAATTTTTCACATAACCAGTCTGCAGTCCTAACCTGAATAATTCATCACGCAAAGACGCAGAGGCGCAAAGATTTGAATTTTATATTAATCCCGAATTAACGTTTATTATGCCAAGAATAGATTACACGGTTTCTGAAATTGCAAAAATTGTAAAAGGTGATTTGATATCCAATCAATCTCATGATGTTCCAATAAGAGATATTCTAATAGACAGCCGCAGACTGATATCACCGGATAATTGCATTTTTTTTGCTCTGGCAAGTAAAAGAAACGATGGACATAAATATATTGATGAGCTATATAAAAAAGGCATCAGGTATTTTATTGTTTCACAAAAGCCTAAAAATTTCAATGAATATGAAAACACTACATTTATTCTTGTTAAAAATACACTTAATGCCTTACAACTATTAAGTGCTGCACATCGTAAAAAATTTGACATCCCTGTAATAGGTATTACCGGAAGCAATGGAAAAACCATTGTTAAAGAATGGTTATACCAATTAATGAGTGAAAATAATAAAATTATCAGGAGCCCGAAAAGTTATAATTCACAGATAGGTGTTCCGCTTTCCGTTTGGCAAATGGAGCAAAAATATGATCTTGCAATTTTTGAAGCAGGTATATCCGAGCCGGACGAAATGGATAAACTTCAAACAATTATTCAGCCTACTATCGGAATTTTTACAAATATCGGACAAGCTCATGATGAAAATTTTATTCAAACAAATCAAAAAGTAGGGGAAAAATTAAAACTATTTACCAAAGTTGATACACTAATTTATTCACCCGACCATGCAGATATACAGGAAATAATTATTAGATCAGAAATTCTAAAAAACATTAATACGTTTACATGGAGCAAAAAACCCGGAGCAGATATTTTAATCACAAATATTTTAAAACTCGATGGAAAAACAGAAATTACCTCTGAATTTAAAAATGAAAATATCAAAATTATTATTCCTTTTACTGATAATGCTTCAATTGAAAATGCGATACATTGCTGGGCAACAATGCTTTTTTTGAAATATGAAAATGATTTGATAGCCAAACGAATGTTAAAGCTTTGTTCAATTGCAATGAGATTAGAGTTAAAAGAAGGAATAAATAATTGTTCAATCATCAACGACAGTTATAACTCTGATATTAATTCACTCAGTATTGCTCTGGATTTTTTGAATCAGCAAAAACAACATAAGGAAAAAACAATAATATTGTCCGATATACTTCAAAGCGGAAGAAATGATGTTGATCTTTATTCAGGAATAGCTGATTTATTATCAAACAAAGGAATTAAGCGAATTATTGGAATAGGAACGGCTATCAGTAAACAAGCAAATAAATTTAAAATTGATAAATGTTTTTACTTAACTACTGATGAATTTCTCCGGAAATTCTCCTTTTCATCATTTCGTAATGAAAGCATATTATTGAAAGGTGCCAGGATATTTGAATTTGAGCAGATAAGCAAAGCATTGCAGCAAAAAGCTCATGAAACTATCCTTGAAATTGACCTTAATGCAATGGTACATAATCTTAATTATTATCGCTCAAAATTAAATCCTTCAACCAAAATTATGGCAATGGTAAAGGCTTTTTCTTATGGTAGCGGTAGTTTTGAAATTGCCAATGTTCTACAGTATCATAGGATTGATTATTTAACAGTTGCTTATGCAGATGAAGGTATTGAGTTGAGAAAGGCAGGAATTACAGTACCTATAATGGTTATGAATCCAGATGAACAAAGTTTTGACGGAATAATCAAGCATAGCCTTGAACCCGAAATATATAACTTCAGAATACTTGGTTTACTTGAAAAAGCAATAAAGAAAAATATCCTTCCAAAAAACAAGCCGGTAAAAATCCATATAAAACTTGACACAGGTATGCACCGCCTTGGATTTGAGGAAAAGGATATTGATAAACTGTCAAAGCAATTGGAAATCAATCAGTTAATTTATGTTCAATCAATTTTTTCTCATCTCGCAGCGAGTGAAAACCCGGCTCATGATGCTTTCACAAACCTGCAGATAAACCTGTTTGAAAAAATGAGCGAATTACTGAAGTCAAAAATTGACCATCCTGTTTTGCTTCATATACTGAATTCTGCCGGAATAAACCGTTTTCCATCTGCCCGTTTTGATATGGTACGGATAGGAATAAGCCTTTATGGAATTGCTTTTGATAGAACCGAACAAAATTCTTTGGAAAATGTCAGCACTCTGAAATCAAGTATTTCACAGATTAAGAATATTTCTGCAAAAGATACAATAGGTTATGATCGTAAAGGTGTGGCTGAAAATGATATGACTATAGCAATTGTTCCCATCGGATATGCAGACGGACTTAGCCGTAAACTTGGCAACCGCAGGGGAAAACTGTTTATTAATGGAAAATCAGCTTATATTGTTGGAAATATTTGCATGGATATGTGCATGATTGATATTACTGATATTCAGGCAAAGGAAGGAGATGAAGTAATCATTTTCGGAGATGATTATCCTATTCAGAACATAGCTGAAGATATGGATACAATTCCCTACGAAATATTAACAGGTATTTCCCGCAGAGTTAAAAGGATTTATTTTCATGAATAATTTTCAAACAGCAATCCCCTGACTGAAACAATCAATCCCGTTTACGTATTTTGAGCTTTTTGTTAAACGGAAAGGAAATTGATTTGTAATTGAGTTAGCTAAATTGTCTTTATCAAAATTATATTTTAGTTCAACAATTATATCTGTAGAGTTTATGGAATGATTAGTAAAGGAATTATTTCTTCGTGAGATATTCCGATATATCATATTATTATCAACAGTTACCCTGAAGTCTTTATCAAACGACCGGAAATATTTTCGTGTGTAACTGTTTAATAAATGGGGTTCAAGGGGTAAAATATCATATAAAGCCCATGCAGGCAGTTCTGACCGTTCAAAGATGCCTTTCAGAATATCAATATTAAAATTCAAATTTAGATTAAACGGCTTTAATAAAAACGATAATTTCCTGCCAACTGCACCCGATTTAAATTTAAATTCCAAAACCGGTGATTCAACCTCACCAAACATATCGTCATACCATCTTATCCTGACTTTTTTTCGTGTACTTTTACCAATAACATTATCAAAAAAAAATGTTAAATTAGGGGTATCCAGATAAATATTATTAACATTTCTTTTATGAAAAATTTCGGAAAAAGCTGCCGGATGATTTTTAACAATTTGCTCAATACCTTGTTTGGAAATATTTTTTACAACAAATTTTCGTTCGTAACGGATATTTGCTTTGGATTTTCTTGATTCGGACATTTAGTAACTTTTATTATCAACAAAAGTAATTTTTATCGAATCGCTTAATTTCTGCAATTTATCTTTACATAGTTGAAGGTTTTCCGGCTTTGGTGATTCAATCAAAAACGAAGCTTCAATCATTTCATTATTTTCATCAAAACGTTTTAATTCGAAGTGTTTAAAAATTTCCTTGATAATTCGTGTAATGTCATTTAATTGTATTGAAGACGGTGATGAACTGCTCACAGTAAAAAACAGGTTTTGACTTGTACTTTTCCTTGTAAGCCAATGCCTTACCCACAAAATTATCATAGCAATAACAAATGCAACCAATACAATTATGGTTTGATTTGCGCCCAAACCCAAGCCTATTGAAATTGCAAAAAACAAATAAACCAACTCTTCGGGTTCTTTTATAGCAGCACGAAACCTTACGATTGACAAGGCACCCACAAGTCCTAATGATAATGCCAAAGAAGATTTTACAATTGAAATAATCAACATAGTTGTAAAGGCAATCAGCATAAAATTAGCTGCAAAAATTTTCCTGTTGGATAAACTTTTTGCACACTTTGAGTATGTTGTTTGCAATAAAAATGAGAGAATAACAATAATTACTGAACTTATTACAAAATCAGTAACTGAGATATGAGCATTTTCAGTTATTAAAAATCTCTGGAATAATTCCCACTTAGTATTCATAATATAAAATTGTTTAAAAATTTATAACTGCTGCAAAAATAATCAAATTCCATTTACTCCGGTAACTGAACAATTTTTAAATCATCAAAATAAACAACTGAATTTTCATTGTTCCAGACATATACTTTTAATTTTTCATTAAAATCAGGTGGTACAAAAACATCCATTTTTAATAATTCCCATCCGTTTTTATCTTTTTCAACAGGTTTTCGTGTAGTTAGAAATATTTTATTATGCGTAGTATCAGGTACAACCAATATACCGGTGTTATTTTCACTTTTTCTCCAAACACTAACCTGATAATGATCGTTAGCTTGTACGTTTTTTAAAACACATATCATACCGTATGAATTGGGTCCGGGTAATTTAACTGAAAACTTACCGGAATGTGCTTGTTCGTCTGATTGAGCATATCCACCTAATACTTTAAAACTACTATCGGAAGAAACCAAATATTTTCTTCCTTGGGCTGTTTGTTCTGCATCGCAAAATACTTCTAATAGTTTTTGAGTATGATTTTGTTTGCAGCTATAACTGTAAAATACAAGCAATATTATGCTTATTATGATATAAATTTTATTAATTTTCATAGTAATTCTGTAAGTGATTTATTAAATTCGTTTTTTATATTTTTATTTAACATCAAATGAAAGACTGCAAGATAAATCAATTTCTACTTTCACCAAAATTAATTATTTTCGTAAAATAAAGCTGCAACATTTTTTTTGTCACCCTGAATAATTTGTTTGTTATAGTAAAGTTTTGATTCTTTTTCAACCAAATATAATGTGTTTATATTTTCAAACTTACATTTTTTAACCCTAACAATTGCAGGACCGAATTCCGGTTTTTTCTTAAATATCACAATTCCATAATTACAATCAATAGCTTGGGAATCATAAATTTCAACTACTGAATTGTCTTTTGATGCAAAACCGATATTTGAACTTTTCACTAAAGTATTTTTCACAATAATTTCCGAAACCTCACCTGCGCTTATAGCTTTATCGCCGGCATTAATAATTTTACATGAATCAATATAAATTTTACTCCCTGAAAAATCAACAGCATCATTGCCAATGTTTCGAAAGACAGTTTTTATAACATTTCCATCACTGAAATCTGAGTCAAAAGCGTCGGCGAAAATATTTTCAAACAAACAATTTTTTAAATTAAACTCAGAACGGATAATATTCAAAGCATCTTCACATAAGTTATTATCAAAGTCCGTATTTAAAATATCCACATCCGATTCATAAAAATTTACCGCTCCTGTTAAAGTCCAGCCATTATAATCCAATGTGTTTAAATTGTTAAAAACAGTATAATTAACAATTGATTTTTTATTTGCCTGCAAAACAGTAAATCCCATTGCAGTTCCATCACTTGATGTAATTGTAACCGGTTCATCAATACTACCATTCATTTCCACAGGTGAATAAGAAATAAAACCCGCATTGTTTTGAAAATCCAAAGTTGTTCCTGCTTCAAATTTTACATTATAACCTTGAGGAATAATAATAAATTCTGTAACATTATACTTTCCATTTTTAAACAAAACGATTTTATCTTTTGAAACTTCAAATATATTGCTTAGAGGAAATTTATTATTTGCTATCAATTCCTGCTGTGGCGTATAAATTTCCGGTGATTTCCATGGATAAACAGGGATGGCAAAAGGATCAGGAAATCCATTTACAGAAAAAAAGACGAATTTTGTTTCTTTGGTTGAATTGATAATAAGAAAGCTATCGCGAGACATATTATAAGAAACCAATATGGACTGTTCACTTAAATAATGATTAATTATTTTTTTGTTTTTCCCTGTTCCGAGAATTTTTATATTCAAAGCATAATAATTGAATATTTTTATAATTGATTGACGGTTATTTGTTTCTTCTAAAAAAGCTTTTACAAAAGCCTGTGGATAAGATTCAAGCAAGACCGTATCAATAGGCGAATGCTTTGACCAAAGCTTTATATATTTTAATGCATATTTAGGGTCTTTTTTAACTATTTTTTTAAAAACTTCCAAAGAATCTCTGATTGCTTTTGCATTATTTTCAAGGAAAAGAGTATCAAACTTATAAGTTCCAAATTCTTTTATTAATTGAATTTCGTTGTTTTGTATTTCAGAGGCAAGTTCATTTTGAAATGATCTTACATAATTTTCATCCGAATATTTTTCAAGATAAAATATGTAACGGTATAAAAATGCAGTATCACCAAATAAATTAAAATTCAAATTTACAGATGGGGAAGCATTCCAGAAATCGCTAATACCAAATATAGGGCGCTTTATAAAATCAAACACGCCTTTACCAATATAACCATCGTAAGCTATTGGTTCGAGTTTGCAAAGTACAGGATTGTAATAAAATCGTTGATTGTGCCAGATAATGCCGTGGTAATATTTTAATATATCCACCAATGCAAAATATTTTGCCAGTACATCAACATTAAATATGTCAGAAGAACTTTTTAGTTTGTTTTTATAGGCAAACATAAGGTTTTGACCGATCAGAAATTGCTTATATAAATCCGGTGAAGAAATCATGCGATTTTGTCTAAAGGGAACAATAACCGATGCATCATAATATGGAACCTTGTATTCTGTATCGGTGGCAATTCTTGTTTTATGATTCAACCAGAATTCTTTTTCCGTGAATTTTAAAATCGGACCTTCACGTCTGTTTTGTGATTCAACTAATTGTTTAACAAAGTGTTCTTCATAAGCATAAATACCCAAACTTTTACCATTTAACATAACCGGAATAAATCCGTATCTTGTGGTTAAAACATCTTCTTTTTCTAACAGTTTATATGCCATCCATTCTTTTTGAAAACCTCTTGAATGTGGATTCATAACAGAAAATTCCCTCATACCTTTCCACGAAAAATTTTTCCTGAGTTTAATCCTGAACGACCACTTTTTACCTATAAGATGATTAAGCCAGTCGCCTTTTAACCGGATTCTGGCATCCATTATTTTTTTCCCGTGAAAAATTATAACATTTACCCAGTCATCATCCGAAGATTCTAAAATGCCGTCTTGAAATGCTTTAAACCGCTTGGCATATAATTTTTTTAAATCCAGTGTGTCAATATAAAGCCACAGAGCTTCCTGTTTATAAACAGGATATGTTTTTTCAGGCATCTGAACGATTTTTAAATCGTCATAATAAACTATTGAAGTATCATTATTCCAGACATATACAGAAATATTTTTATTAAAATCCGGTGGCACAAAAACATCAATTATTAATAATTCCCAACCGTTTTTATCTTTTTTAACCGGATTTCGTTCAGCTAAATACATTTTTGTAGCTGTACTGTCAGAAACAACCAATATCCCGCAATTATTTTCACTTTTTCTCCAAACACTGACCTGGTAATAATCATCGGGTTGAACATTTTTTAAAGTACATGTCATACCGAATGTATTTGCACCAGATAATTTTATTGAAAACTTACCGGAATGAGCCTGTTCTCCTGTTCGACTGTATCCACTTAATATGGGATAACTGGTATCAGAAGAAACTAAATATTTTCCATCCTCTGTTAATTCCTCAGCATCGCAAAATATATCTAAGGGTTTTAGAGTAATATCTTGTTTGCAACTTTGTAAAAATGAAATAAAAATTATAATAAATGCAAATAGAATATTGCTTGTATAAGTTTTATTTGTATATGATGAAAAATTAAACATTATTTTTAAATATTAGAAAAAATGGGATTAGTATAATTCTAGAATTTGTTTTTATGCAAAAATACTATTAAATTTGTTTAATAATATTTTTTCTACAGTACCTTAAAATAATTAAGTTATGAATAAACTAAATTATTATCTGTTAGTATGTCTTTTTATAATATCATCTCAATGTTTTGGGCAGCAATTTCCCGGATTAATTTATGGTGGAGATAAAAATGAACAAGGTATTTCATTAGATATTACTAATGATAATGGTTATATTTTGCTTGGGAATACCAGAAGTGAAGGAGAAGGAAGTAATGATATATATTTGATTAAACTAAATGATTGGGGACAAGTTGAATGGTCAGAAACATTTGGCTGGTGTTATCATGATTTTGGCTTATGGGTTGAACAGACTGATGATAATGGTTTTATAATAGCAGGGAATAGATGGGGCTTTGGCTATGGAGGAGAAGATATTGTATTAATAAAAACAGACATGTATGGTAATGAAATATGGTCAAATTTCTATGGATATAATCACCAGGACCAGGGATTTTGTGTTAAAGAATTATCAGATGGTGGATTTATTTTGCTTGGTTATTCAAAGAGTTTTGAACCTAATGGTGATTTTTATGTGGTAAGGGTTGATGCTGAAGGTAACAAATTATGGTCTTATAACTATGGTTCGGAATATGTTGATTATGGATTTGAAATTATTCCAACTGAAAATAATTGTTTTATAATGATCGGCTCTAAAGGTGGATTTTATAATGTTGTTGCAGGTGATTTTAAAAGCCATGATGCAGATATATTAATTATTAAAATTGACGAATCTGGTAATGAACTCTGGAGACAAACTTATGGCGGAACAAGTCATGATTTCGGAATGTCAATAAAACCTTCAGGTGATAATGGTTATTATTGTTTTGGTTCTACCCAAAGTTATGGTGCAGGAAGCTTTGATGCATATTTGCTAAAAATTGACAATGAAGGAAATGAATTATGGTCTAAAACATTCGGAGGAGATGACTTTGAATATGGAGCTTCAATGGATATTAGTGATGATGGAAATCTCTATTTATTAGGAACAACAAATAGCTTTGTGCAAAATAACTGTCCTGATCTGTATTTAATTAAAACCAATTCCAATGGTGAAGAAATATGGAGTTTAACAGTTGGAGGCGAATATTCAGATTATGGTTATAGTGTAAAAGCAACACATGATGGGGGTTGCGCCTTTATTGGTGAAATAAGTAGTGAAGGTAATATTAATATGTATTTTGTAAAAGTTGATAGTTTAGGAAATTTTGAGCTTTTTTCAAATTTTGGAAAATTCAATTATGCACAAGATAATGTAATATTATACCCTAATCCAATGACGGATAAAGCTACAATAAAAATAGAAAATCAAATTGCTACAAATGGATTTAAGCTTCAAATTTATAATAGTCTCGGTCAATTAGTTAGAACAGTTGAAAATATTAATTCATCAAAATATCAACTGAAAAGAGATGGATTATCTCCCGGAACTTATGTTTATGTGATAAGAACTAATGAAAAAAAACATAATAAATTCAGCGGGAAATTTATTGTTAAATAAAACTTCTAACGTTGGGAATTTAATAATGAATCTAAATTATGAAATTGCCATTTAAGATTTCTGTTAATTACGTCATATTCCATAATCATAATATCATCCACAGGATTATCACTTAATCCACATCCCATAAAATGAATACTATCAACAGAAGGCATATAAAATCTTTGTTCACCCATATCCCCAAGAATATTTAATACTTCAATTCCCCTGTTTTTTACTACAAGCAGAAGCGGATAAACAGCATTAACGAATGTGCTGTTTACTGAATAACAATGGGCATTCCAATAAATCAGGTCACTTTGGGCATAAGTAGCCGGTGGTGGCAGATTTGGTATGTCTCTCCAGATTCCATGGTGAATTAATAATACAAGATGTGATGAATTTTGAATAGTATCACAAACATTTTCAATCATTTTATATTGATTGTTCAAATTTTCACAATCTGATGGTACCAGGCAAGTATTTAAAATTATTGTTGTAATTCCATTTTGATAATGAGTAAAATAAGTTTCCCTGCCGGTAAATTCTTTTAGCCACTCAAAATTACCGTTGCGAGCATCATGGTTCCCTAATGCCCAATATGTATTCGGATTAGATAAATCAAATAAACTGTCAATATATTGTATAGTAGAATATTTTAATAATGCCTCAGAACAAACGTCTCCTCCAAGCCAAATACCATCATAGGCAGATAAATCTAATTGTTCAATCCTGGGATCTACTTTATCACCTAATGCATGGAAATCGTAAATATGCCCCATGAAAATATATTTTAATGTGTCATTTGCTGTGTTTATGTTTTGTGAAAAACACAAAACAGGAAAAAATCCCGCTAATTTTATATAAAAAATTAAGATTATAAGAAATTTCATTTTTATTTTTTTAAAATTTTCTCTCAAACACTTCAACTTTTAAATCATCAATATATATCTTATTTTTACCTCTGTGCCACAAATAAACATTAAGGTTGTCGTTTTTTGAACGGGGAAATGGAGTCATATAATCCATAGAGATTTTGTTCCATTCGTTTAGTTTCAAATTCAAATCTTCGGTATTTACTGTTCTGTACTTATAATTAGCTCCCTTGTGTTGAAAAGTAACAACCAGAGTACTCGGATTTTCTTTTATGTCAACAACCGGATAAATATATATTGAAGCTCTTATCCATGCATGGTCTTTATCGGTAATATCCTTGTACTTTGCTGCTACACCTGTAGAAAAACAAAAATTGCCGTCAAGCACCATAGAATAACTATCCGAATGGGCTATTGAATCGGAATAATGTGGATTATTGTTATTGTTATCTTCAAAGCTAATAAAGTCAAATATTCTTTTGTTGTAATCTTCAGGATTTTTGAATTTTTCATCATAGGTATAAGAACGTTCTACAATCAGTAGTTTTTTATCTTCTACTGTTGCTGATGTCTTGCCAAATATTGCAAAGTAATATGCCCTGGTCATTCTTGACGGATGCAAAACTCCATGTAGAATTTGCCAGGTTTGAAATAAATTCAAAATAATCAATAAACAGAATATAATATAAAAAATGGCTTTAATATACTTTTTTCGTTCATTCAGATATGTTATAAAATATCCTAATGGAAATGCCAGAATAGCATAAGACTGAATTACATTTTTTTGACTGAAAGTCTCTCCGCCCCACCAGGTTGACCAGCTTGAAACAATATATAAATTAATAATAAAAAATAAAAACAAAGAGAAAAATATTGACTTATTCCTTTTATACATGAAATAAAATCCAATAATAGAAAAAATCAAAATCGGAGTATATAACAACCATCCTTTCCTAAAGCTGAATGTAAAACTGAAAATATATGGGTTTAGGAACTCAAATCCTTCACCTGCATTACCACCATAACTGTAAAAGATAAATTTCCCTGTGTATAATTTATAATAAAATAGTTGTAAAAATCCTATAAATAAAATTATTAAAGCACATGTTATAATCTGATATTTTTTCTGTTTAATTAATTCTAACTTTTCTATAAAACTTGCTTTGTTTTTAATCCCCCATAAGATAGGAATAAGGACACAAATTATTTCAGGTGGTCTGCTTAAAATAATTATTCCTATTACCATACCTAAAAATATAATATATTTATATTTATAAGTTTCATGCCATTTGATTGTTATCCATATCAATAATGCATATAAAGTAAACAAGTAATTGTGATTCATGGCATTAGCTCCATAAAAAGCATTATGATAAAAGAAATTGGTGCCAATAACAAGAATAATCAAAACAACTGCTGTTACTTTTTCATTAAAGAATTTTAATAAAAGTTTTCGCATTATAAATATTCCAATAATTGTAACAATTATATTCTCAATAAAAACAGAATATTGATATGGAGATGAAAATCCGTCGGCAGTATATCCACCGGTTAAAGTTACTAAATGACCTATAAAAAATGCAGGAGAGTACAAAATTGCCATTCCCATTTGGTATCTCATAACCCAGTCTCCGGATGGTAATTGAATTGCCTGATAAAATGTTGCAGAGCTGTTGTATTGTTCAACTATATTATGAATAACAGATATGTCATTCAATCCCAAATCATTATATATAAAAAAACATGGCAGATATAAATAATAACCGAATACATCCCACGAAAGTATATTGGATGGTATGTATAGAAAATTAAATATTATAATTATCAGGCTTAAAAATATTGCGATAAATAATGAAATTTTTCTATTATTCATAAAACATATTTATTTAAATTTTCAAGCTTTATTGACTGACCCTAATTAAATTTACTTGAATCATCAGGAAAAATTAAAAAGAAATATTCATTTAGAAGTTTATCTTTTATCACTTCTGCAGTTAAAAAATGACCCTTTTCGGTTGGATGACCATCCTTTTCCGAAATTCTTAATTCTTTAGGATTATATTTACATAAATCTTTATATAAATCTATTGTATAGAAATCATTTTTCTTTGCTTCCAAAAGTACTTGTTTTTGCAACATCCTTTTCATATCGTAATTATTCCAGTGATCTGAATTTGGAATATCACAAAAAACCATCAATATTATATTATAATTTTCTTCTTGGGCTGTTTTGTTAATATCTTTAAATGCTTTAACAACTCCCTGCCAATTACGAGTATCTTCATCGTATAATCTTTCATAGTAATTTTTTTTACCCAGGTTCCTGTCTTTTATTTCTTTAACAGATTTTGCAATCAACCTGCCTAAATGAGAATATTGCCACCAATATGTTTTTTGAAAATAGCGATGAAGAGGCTGATTTGGTTCCATCTGGGCATCATTCATTACATAACATATTATGATAAGATCAGGATTCCAGGCAGGTACTTTATGTTTTATTACTAAAGCCTCATCCTTACATGAATACCCTCCAACTCCAAAATTTAATACTTCGAAATTATAATTTAAATTAAGAGATGAATCATTTAATAATTCTTCAAGAACCGAAGGAAAAACCTTATCACCCGGAACACTAAATCCAAATGTGAATGAATCACCTATAATCGCTATTCTTTTTGTAGAATCTTTTTTAATTAAATCTCTCTTCTTATCGCGCATTCCAAAACTGTTAAGTTCAATATCCGTATATACTGCTTTCCCTTTTGCATTAGGTACCAATTCATAACTTAATCCCGGAATTGAAGACTCTCTATGCAACAGGTTTCTCCATATATTTCCTGTAGCTCTGGGAATGGGTTTTTTAAACTCAATCGGATAAAAAATCCTTAAACCTATTTCTGTCAAGAGCATTGCAATAAAAATTGAACCAACTATCAGTAAAAAACTTTTAATTAAATTTGAAACTTTATGTTTTCTCATAATTTTATTTATTTGTAAAGTTTTTTAGTATTAGTTTTTTTTATTAACATAAATCTTTGATTTTATTAATCCGATTTTATTTAAAAAATATTTAAACGAAAC
>CAZREZ010000029.1:0-15431 GCA_964599115.1 uncultured Bacteroidales bacterium | reverse complement strand
TTAAAAAATTCTTTATAAATATTTATGTTTAGGGTGTCCCGATGCGGAAAACAGGAGAAAATCAAAGAAGAATTGCAAAACTTCAGGCATCAAAACTTAAGATAAATAATCGTCTTTATTACCTGTTTTAACATTTCTTAAGCGCTATACATTCATTTATCCGAAATTGGAAGATAGTATTCGGTTTTATTAAACCCTCGTATGATATTTTACACAATGACCATTGTTAACTAATTGATAATTTGTGACATACATTTCTGGCATGAACTTTGACTATCCAGGTATTAAAAGTTCCAGAAATATATGTAGAATGAATTTAGTAATTATTATTATAGTTTACCTGATTTTTGTTCTTCTTCTAACAATTGAAGGTGCAAAAAGGACAATAGGATTATGGGCAGTCTTTATAATTAGTATGCTGCTAACACCAGTTATTGGAGCTTTGGTTTTATATGTTTCTCCAAAGAAATTATATATTTCTTATTTTATAAAAAATCCCAAATGCAAGCATTGTGAACATGAATATTCTAAAGACTCGCCATACTGCATGTCCTGTAAAGAACAAGGGGATTGGATTAAAATAAAATCTTCAGAAAAAAAAACATAATTTTTCCTTTTCGGTTTTTTAGCAGGTAATTTGTTACCGGATTATTTTCTTACGACTATCCCATATTGCTTTACTATCCTTTCATCAAGCGGTATTTCATAAATCCATTTCATAATGTTTGCGACGTTCAGATCTTCTAAAAAAGGGATATCCTGTTTAGTATAAACGAAGATGAGGAGGTTATACTCTTTGTTTTCATTTTTTTTGTCAATGTCAAAGTAATAACCATCAATATAGGAATTGATAGGGAAATAAACTTTTTTATTCTTCTGAAACAGCCTGTTGTGTTTATCATTAAGGTAACTATTATCTGGATCATGATAGGGATATAAGATAAATGCAATGTGATCTGTTACATTGAATATCTTAAGATATCCGTTGCTTGCAGGTTCAAAACCGAAAACCAAAGGATCATTTAAATAATAAACTTCTTTAATTCCGGTTACCTTAAAATTAAAGGTCGGATCCTTATCTTCCTTATGCTTGTAAATAACTGCTTTTATTTCAACCTCAATCAATATATTTCCGAATTCGTTGATATCTCTGTTTATTTCCTTAATATCCTCAACAATAATATCTGCTCCCGTTTCTGTAGATACAAATGATTGAAATATCTCATGGAATTTATCATTATCCTCGAAGGTGTAAAGAAAGTCCGTAACCATAACATTCTCCGATATTCCTGCTTTCACCATGGCATTTTGTTTTGCTGCTTCAACAGCCTTATTTTTAACTTCTTCAAGAGTAAGGTCCCGTGCCTCATAACTTCCTCTGGCAATGACCTGTATCTTTTTCTGAGCAAAGCCACAGGATGCGATAAACAACAATAATATACATAATAATAAGCTCTTTAATTTAGCGGATAGGGGATTGGTATTAATTTGAAGGTTCATATTATTAATCTATATATTGAATATAGAATTACTATTTCTTAAAAGGGAATTATAACTAAAGTTAACTTTATTTATGATCATCAAAATATGTATAAAAAAACATTGATGTTTACGGATTATTCAAAATTCCAGTTTCGCCATGAATTTTCCACTACAGGACTAACATTTATTTTAGGATCCTGTTCTTTTTGATTAATCCTTAATGATTCGATAGAGACATTTTTGGAAATAAAGTCCGAAAGTTCACCATAAGTTACTTTTCCTTGTGTATCCTTAAGTTTTTTAATAAGGAAATAAGTAAACATTCCGTGTTGTTCTTCTTTATATGGTAAAGCTGATTGCTCGCCACTGCTGGCTGTGAAAACAACAATGTTTCCCATTAACAGGTTTTCTTTAGGTTTTACTTTAATACTACGTGCAGCAAGCAATCCTGAATTCCTGCCACCACCACTAAAGCATGCATCCAGAAATATTGTTACTTTTCCTGCACCGCTTTCAGCAAATTTCTTATAGATTTCGTCCAGTTTAATAGCAGCACCGAGATTTGTTCCGGTAACATCAACAGGAATCAGATAAGTTGAACGTGTTTGCTCATCCGGAAGGCCATGGCCTGCAAAATAAAAAATTATTTCTGCCTGATCACCTGTTTTTGATGCGAGTTTAGATATGAGGTCTATCTTTTGATAAATTTCACCGGTTGTTGCATCTTGTAGTAGATATGAATTCATCTCATCAACACCCAATGTTTTAATTACATATTCGTGGAATATTGAGGCATCATTCCTTGCAAATTCGACATTGGTTTCCGTATCAAGCCCTTTCTGGTAACGGGCATAATCTTCATTTCCTATGATCAGTGCATAACGATATGGATGCTTTGACCTGTTTACAGGAATGTTTTTATCAACTTCTGATGAAAGGGAGGCTAATTTAATATCCGGTGTTGTTGTTGCAATGCCACTGATGATGACTTCATTACGGGCAGTAAGTTTCTGTTCAAGACTTACATAAAGAGTAGTATCTCTTACATACCTGTTCAAGGATTCTTTCAGGTCGATCAGAACTGGGATTTCATTTAGCGTATAACGTCTTGTAGCAGTAAAAAGAAAGTCCAGCTCACGAGTTTCTCCTCTGTCAAGATTTCCTAATTCAAATCTATTCTCTTCTCCGAGGAATATACAATTTGTTTTGGTTAGTTTGAATTCAGTTACCACATCCTTTGCATATCCTTCACCAATATTCTGGACGATAACTTTCAGGGTAATAGGATAGTTAAGTTTGATCAAACCTCCATCTTCAGTACTGAAAACTGCATCTGCAATAATCACATCAGGACTTGCAAATTTTTTAGTTTCAATTTTAATTTCCAGTGGGAAAGCATCTAAACCGCGGCTTTCCAATACTTCAATCTTAAACTCTGCAATGCCATTTTCAAGTTCCAAATTTCCCTGAATGGGAATTGTAACCAGTTCACTGTTATTACCCTGCAAATTTCCCAGATTGATCAATTTTTCGTAAGAAAGCCCGGCCAACTCATTGTTTTTTAATGAAATTTTTACTTTCACATCTTCAGCAGTACCTTCGCCAATGTTTTCAACATTCAGGCTGATCTGGCATTTTTCATTTGCATTGATGTAATTATTTTGATTTTCATCAGTAAATCTTTCTCCGGTAATAATAAGGTCCGGGAGCTTGGTTACTACAGATTGCTTAATTTTAATATAAGTGATTTTTTTCTTTTTACTTTTTCCTGAGATTACCTGCCCATTCGTAACAAGTGCAAATGAGAGCAGAATCAGAATGATTATCTTTGTTTTCATTTTATATAGTATTTGTTTATTTTTAAAAATTAAAAACGATAACTAAATCCTATCATAGGCTGCATAGTATAAGGATCGAAAGAATAGTTGAATGAAAAATCCGATTTACCGGAATATTTTCTGGCTTTACCAGCCTGAAGTCCGGTCCAGATAAGGTCAGCAACCCATATTGTAACTGCAGTTCCAATTAGAATTTTGGAATACAATTCCTTATTTTCAGCTTGCTTAAATAAATCATCTCGCTCACTGGAAGTTGTTGCATCCTTATAGTCTTCATATGCATTGTTCGCACTGTTGTTCATAACTATTGAGCCACCAATACATCCGTAGCCCACTAGTCCGAGAAGCCACTGTGCCCCGCTACCTTTAACAACCCTGTTTCCTAAACCAGGCAGTAATGCAGACAATGCAAGAGCACCTCCAACACTGATTCCACTTTTTTTAATGGATTCCTGTTTGACTTCAGGCAAAGACTCAGAATTTGCTAATACTTCAATAGAGATCTCTTCATCAATATTAGCATTATCAGCTTCCAAATCCCAGATAATCCTCTTATTTGCACCTCCGGTAATTCCCTTGTTGATATCTCCTGTCAAAGCTGAAGGGATAATTTCTTCACCTGTGCTTCTTAGAACTTTAATCCAAATATTGAATGTCTCATTGGTTTTAGCTTTAATAATATCATAGGTTATAATCAGATTAGAACCTTCGGTATTAAAATCAATATTTTCAATTCTTGCTTTAGATTGGGCTTGTAATGGTTTGTAACTCATTAACAAAATACACAATCCAAACATTAAAACAGTAAAAATTTTATAATTTTTCATAATTAATTATTTGTTTTCAGTTTTTCTGAGCTAACTGTATTATCTAAAATATTTTTATTGATATTAGAATTTTTTCTATCATGTAAGGGAGTTTTTCTCACCAATTCAATTTCTTCGCCTTTTTCATTGGTAACATATACCTGCAGGTTCCAATTGTAATCTAAGTCAGGATTAATTATAGAAAGTGCTTCCCATGTTTCTCCATTATCTCGTGAAATCATATCTCCGTATCCTGCAATAGCCGGGCCCTCATCAGATCCTGCGGGATATTCATCAGGAGGTTGATTGGATACCCAATATCCCACCCAGAGTTCCTTATTTGCATTAATGGTATGAGTTTCAGAAATTGAAAATTCAGTCCATCCTCCAATTGTCGGATATGGAACTAATTCAATATAGACTAAATCCGGTGGATTGTATCCCTCCCAGATAGTGATATGGTAGGAGATCGGAGAACCCAATTTTGGGAAAAATTTTATCTTTGTTAAACTGAAACCATTATATTGCTGCAGATATTGAGTAGTAAAACGAATGGCCACATCAAAATCACCTCCTTCTGTATACCCGATCCCAGTATAATTGTTTCCGTTATCATAATGAAGCCATTCATTCGTACCTCCTCCGGGATCCGTTTTAAATTCAATAGTATTTCCATATATGATATCATTGGAAGTCTGAATATATGTTCTCAAATTGTAACTTGTATTACGTGACAAGTTTGTAATAGTATATGAAAATTTTGCGGTTGAAGCAATACTTCCAAGACTCTTAGAATCATTGCTAATTGTTGGAAATCCATATAATGACCAGCAAAATCCATGGTCGGTTATAGAAACCTCACCAATATCAACAACTTCTCCATTAGCTGTAACAGATGTGGATAAGATGTTTGTTGCCTCATCTGTTCTTGCAAATGCAAGCCTTATGAGGTCTATTTTCGTACAACCTATAAAATATGTTGTACTTAGACTCACTAAAAAAACAATAATAAGCACGAATGCAATTCTTAAAGATTTCATATTGATATTTTTTTTACTATTTATGGTTTTTATACAAAAATTATTTATAAATTTTAGCTTCCAAAAGTGTTAATATATTCCAAAACAAATATATTTAAAATAATCCTTAATAATCTAAATTATTCAAAACTTTTAGTTCAGAATATCTTCTTTTATATTTACTACTTTCTGTGAGTGATCCGAATCAAAATCAATTAACAGATTCCCTGTTTCCTTAAACATTTTTACAAAATTAAGGTCAAACCAGATCACTAATTTTCCAACTGTAATACCAGAAAGGATATCAATCTGGGCATCTCCGCTCTCAAATGATGTAATTTTTACTTTTGAATTGCTGTTAACCTTCATTTTATCAAATTTAACTGATTTTCCATTTTTTGTTTTTATCGAAATAATGCCATCCTCATTTATTAATAAGTTGATATTTCCTATATCTTGGTATACACTTGAATACTTTTCCCTGAATTCGGGATTGTACTTATCTAGTGTAATCTGGACGTCTTTGCCTTCAATTTTCAATCCATTGTACTTCATAAGATTTAACAATGAAAACAAGCCGGCAATATTAACTTCGTAATTATCAGCAAGCAATTTATCGTTTTCTGCTTTAAGGCTTTCGGACAGATTTAATTCTTTTCCATCACTAATCTCTAAACTTAGCTTACTAAGATTAAGCCCGGTTGTGTTACTGAAAGAACCAATCAGATAAAGTAATCCATCAGGATTTAAGTATAAACCGTAATTGTTAAAGTTTTCATTTTCACTGTAAAAGGCAGTTCCTTTGTTGATGCCGTCAGTTGTAAAATTTGTCATATAAGTAAGATAATTATCCTGTGGAAAAGTGTCGAGTCCTGCTTTTTTTGCCCATATTAATTTCCCTTCATTATTATACTTGGCAATAAAAATATCATTATTATCATTTTTGCATTGCAGGGCCGTACCATCTTTTTCAAATTCAAGTTTACTGCTAAATGAACCAGCTATATAAAGGTTGTTATTATTATCTCTTACTATTGCATAAGCGGTTGCGCTTTTGTTTCCCGAAGCATTTTCAGCCCAGAGAATATTTCCATTTTTATCATATTTGACTAAAAACACACTACGAACAGCTTGGTCGGAATCAGTTTTTTTGGTTTGATCCCCAAATTCAGCATCTCCCATGAAATATCCTGTAAGGTACGCATTTCCTTCATCATCAAAGACGATATCCTGTAAATTGTTTCCATGATACCCTCCTGATTTACTGACAAGATCCCAGAAAAATTTATTGTTATGCCCTGTGTATTTGTAATTATCCAATTCGATTATTTTAGCCTCTTTTCCTTTGTATTCAGGCATTGTCATGCCAAGGGGGGCATTTTCAAATGTTGCATCTGCAATAATATATTTTTCTCCATCATATACAAGATAATCTCCTTCAGCATCTTGGTTAAGTTTGACAGCTGTTGCAATATGTCCCGGATACTCTATGCCAATAACTTTGTTATTCAACAATTCTTTTACAAGATATGCAAACAAAACAGAACGGTCCTCACAATCTGAATAGGGATAATAAAAGACTTCTTCGGGAAAGAAAAACTTTTCCTTATTGAATTGTTTCTCATCTGTTTGATAATCAAAAGACGTTTGAACAAAGTGAAGCAAGAAACTAATTGCCTCTGTTTCTGTCATATTATTAATTATTGGTTTTAAACATTCAACAATTGACTCCTTTGTTTCCAGCGATACTGCAGCATCAAAATAAACACTAATATTAACCTGTGGATAGTCACTATAAAAGTTTATCAGGTTCTGATTATATTTTATGTTTAATGAATAGGGTTTCCCTTTAAATGTAAAATTGAAAGATTTATGATTTACTTTTTCGGCAAAATTTAATGGATTGTTAATGTTAAAATCAAGTATTTTATTTGTTTCAGGATAATCTTTATTGTATGTATAAAGGTTGTTTGTTTTTAAATCTCTCATTAAATAATAGTTTAGACCGTCTGATTTAAGAAAGTTTCTTGCATAAATGGTATAATATGAGGGAACAAGCAAACAAATCTGGTTATTTTCAAATGCAATCCTGGCTTTATAGCCCGAACGGATCAATAGTACCCAAAGCATCAGGTCGGCACCGGTTTCTGATTCTGGATAAACTGCTTGTGAGAATTTCTGTAGCAATAAATAGTATGCCCAGTCATTAAGGTTCATGATACTCTTGTATGCCTGAAGCTGATCAATCAGATGATTATAATTTGTGCAGCTCAATTTTTCCCAATAATCACTTATTGAAGATTCATTAATTGTTTTGGGAGGATCGATATTCAGTTTTTGATCATAATCAAATGAAAGCTGATTACCGAAAAATCTGACAATTAGATCAGTTTGATTAAATTCAATTTTATCGGAATTCTGAATCAAGGGTTTGATAATTTCACCGGATATTTCAGCCTTGATATTTAGTGAAGGTTTTATGATAGGAATTTTTTTCCATGCTTCCTGCTTGTCAGGCTCAGGTTTATACTCCGGAATAACAGGAGGCTTGGGTTTTTTTGGAAGCTCTGTTCCTTTAAATATTTCGAATTGTTCCCATTGTGTTTTCAGATATTTTGAAAACTCCTGGTCTTTTTGCTTCACATATTCATCAAACTCATTTTGCATCCTGTTAATAAACTCATTTTGTTTTTGTTTGAATGCCTGTAATTCAGCCTCCTTTTGTTTTTTATATTCTTCGAAGGTTTGTGCAGTAAGCTGTGTTATACTAATAATTGCAGTTAATATAAAAAATAGAGTTTTTGATTTCATGACAAAATTAGTTTATATTATTTTACAGAAAATCCAGATCAACATATAATCGATTATTGTTGACTTGAATGTTAATGATCTTGAATGATGGCATGCTTTCTGAAATCTCTCGTGAAAGATTTTGTGTTCTTGAGGAATAATCGTCTCCAACTTGCTTTATTTCCATAGAATGGGACTGAGAGAGCATTAAAATTTTTTGTAACAAAACTTCAATAAAAGCTTTCCAAAGTCCATGAATCAATTTATTACTGATTAAATTATCAAATATCGGCAATTGATTATTATTTTGCCCCTTGTATCTGAAATTATAATTCTGAAATTGCAATTCTTCACTATTATATCTTGATGTGATCTCAAAGATATTATTGAGCGAATGGATTGAATAATAAAAATCATTTACAGTAATATCTTTTTCATCAGTCTTTATCAAGCCAACTATTTCATATTTCTCCTCCATTTCAAATTTATTATATTTCTGTCTTTCGGCCTGATAAACATCAATATCTACAAAAATGCTATCAATTTTTTCAGTTGTTAAGGTAGATATTTCATATTTTATTAAAACAATTGCTTCGTTAAATGAAGTGAAGTATTGATCTACAATTTCAAAATTGTTTTTACTTGCCGAAAGTAATGATAAGATACTGAAGTAATTCAAATATTTGGTTGTAAACTCAACTGCACTGTTTGTAGTCTGTTCATTTGAATAATTATCAATCATACTTGAAATCTTAGGCTGTAATATCAGTGCTGTAATTATCTTTGCTCTATGTTCAGCAAGTTGTATAGCATCCTCTTCCTGCATCCCTGGGTCGGAAATTCCTAATGTATAAATAATGTTTTGACTGGAGGCTGGCAAATCAAATAACCAATCAGGGAGATTAGCAGGATGAAGGATATATTTTTCGAAATGAATATTAGTATCTTTATCAATATCTTTTATCTCTTTTTGAAATATATCTTTAAATTCCCTGTAATCCATTTTGGTTTGGTTTGAATCGTTATTCTGAGCCAGTAAATGGAAATGGAAAAAAAATATACTACATATTATTACTATTTTGGAAAACATATCCTTCAGCGATTAAAGAGTAAAAGTTTAATCAAATGCTTATGTAATAAATGAAAAATCTGATCTTTGTCAAAAAAATCAGGAAAAGCCCATAATGGAAAATATGATTTTAATTGCCTCTTTCCTTATCAAGCTTATCCATTTCTTGTTCAAAGGTTTTTTTGAACTGCTCGTAGTCATAATCAATTTTTAGTTTTGCATCTTTTGAAAGGCGTGCATTCATGGCATTTAAAAGTTCATCACCAGCCAGTTCAATTGCAATATAAGTTTTGTATTTTCCTTCGCTGGTTTTTGTAGTTTTTTCACAGATCGTTTTTATACCACTTAATTTTTGATTGATGACCTCTCTTGATAGCGCTTCATATTTTTCTTCAGCTTCTTCTACATTATCAAGTTCAGTTGATTTTACATAACTGTCTATAACACTTTTGACTGTAGTTTCAATCACTGAAGCAAGTTGGGCACGGGCATTACTTAAGGCTTTTTTCTTTGCCGTTGCTTGATCAACACTTTCACCAACTTGGTTTGCCCTAAAATATTCCGAGTCTGAATAATACTCTGGGCCTGAACAATAGACTTCGATCAATACTTCACCCTGATCGCCGGCAGTAACAACTTTTTCTTTGCTTTTGCATCCGCTAATGATAATAAAAACTATCATTATTGCAAGAGAAAAAGCGATTTTAACAGCATAAATTTTTTTCATAATTTTGAATTTTAAATGATTAAAAATATTTGGATTATTTTTCAAAGACCAAATATAATAATAATTTTTCCAAAAAAAATAATTTACCTAAAAATTTACATTTAATTATCTCACATAAACAACCTTTTCCCAGCCGGCAATATTATTATTTCCCGAATTGATTTGCATTATATAAGTTCCTTTCGGGATATCGCCGGGTATCCATTTTATAAAATTTTGGTCGGGTTTGATTTTAATACTTTTTATCATTACCCCGTTTGAATTAAAAACTTCTAAAAAAGATTCTTCTTCAATGCTGAATTCTATATTAAAGCTATCGTGTGATGGGTTCGGATATACTTTAATTTTCTTTTTTTCTTTTGATGATGTTTCATTATTTCCAACCTGTGTATCCCACACAGCCAATGTGTATTCGCCTTTTTGCAAACTATCAATATAAAGATTGCCAATCATCCAGATACCCACTTTTGTAAAATTGATTGATTGCCAGTCTTGGGCAGGGCAGGAACGGTAGAGTATTACAACTGAATCGGTTTGACTTAATATTAATGTATTATCCAAATAATTATTTCTGTTGTAATAAAATCGTCCGGTTGCAATGAAATCTTCAGGGAAAATTCCGTCAATTTTCCAATACCTGTAATCGGAAAGTCGTAAACCAGGAACAGGAGTTTTTAAACTATCGGGTGGTGCCCAGTTATGTGTTACCCTGAAAAATGCCGAATCAGTGATTTGCTCAACAGTTAAACCAAAAAAGGTGTTTGGAAATTCATATTCACCTGTGCTGTTTACTGTTTGAAAATAGTCTGTTGTAGCATCGCACAGTTTTTCATCAATGTCCATCATAACAGCTTCGGGAGTAAAAGGTACTTGTTTAACCGAACATCCTGTTTTGCCTGAAAAATGTATTGTATCGGTAAAAGTATTCCAGTTGCTATCCATAAATGTTACTTCAACAATATTGGAATTAGCGAGATAATCATATCCCTTATATTTTTGTTTTGGATAAACAAAAACATCAAAGTCTTCACCGGTAGTTTGGACTGCAAATGAATCAACGGAAAAATGAGGTGTTCCGGGAGTGAATACCCAGGCATCAAAAAAGCCGGTCATATCAATACCGGTATAAGAAGTTATAAAATCCCTCATATCATAAGAAGAAGCATAATTATAAGCAAACTCCTCAAGATAGGCTTTCACAACATCAAAGAAAAGTTCACTGCCAAGATAACCTCTTAATGTCTGAACCACAGTACAACCTTTATCATAAACGGTACCTCCGTAAGTGAGTTCGGTGGGGACTCCGTACAAGGCGTAATATCCACCGTCTTCAATATGTGTAGTACGCAGAACATCAGCATGTTTATCACGCATTGAGCTTTTAAAATCTTCTTCACCGTAAAGGTCTTTTCTGTAAAAAATTTCACAGAAGACAGCCCAGCCTTCGTTGAGCCACATATCTCCTGCAGAAGCACATGTTACAAGGTCGCCAAACCACATGTGTGATAATTCATGAGTATAAAGCCATTCGTAAGTTGAACTACCGTTTATACAGAAATGCGGATATGCAATATTTGTAACATGCTCCATAGCTCCTATAGCTGTTCCAACGTAACCTACCCTATTCCATGAATATGGATTGAAATAATATTCAAAAATTGCCATTACATCTTTAAGATGAGAAAATGAACCGGGAACTTTAGATGTATCAGCAGGTTTGGTGTAAATTATAATTGGAATTGTATCATTAATACCGTTATAAGAATCAACCACAGCTTCATATTCGCCAACAGCAACCGAAGCAAGATAAGTTGGAATAGTTTTGTCCAACTGCCAGTGATAAGTAACGGATTTATTTTTATTAGTTGTTTTTGAAATTAAAGCACCGCCACATACGGCTTTTTTCCCTTCGCCAACAGTTATGTGACAATCGTAAGTTGCCCTGTCCTTGAAATCATCAACACACGGAAACCATGCTTTACCCAGATTATGCGGGTCGGACACAAAGCCAACTCCAAGATTAAATGCGTAATCACCCGAATAATGGAAACCACCCCAGCCTTCATGAAAAGGATGACCATGATAATAAATACTTACAGTTATAGTGTCACCTGTATTTACAGGAGTTGAAAGTGGTATTTGAATTATTGCATCAACATGTGTGAAAGAAGTAATTTTAATCCCCTCAACAAAAATCGAATCAACTGTCAGGTCAAGCAATTCAAGAGGGATGGAGCTGATGTTATCAACTTTTGGTGTTAGGTTAACGTCAGTAAATCCCTGGATTGTCTGAGCAGAAAAGTCAATATATTCCAGATAGATGTCATAATGGACCACATCAATTGTATCTCCGATTTCTGAGGTGTTATGAAAAAATTTATGAGAACAAAGATGTTTGTTTTGCTGCGCATTTAGGCTAAAGCTAAAAATAATTAAAATTATCAGACTTAAAATATAATTACTTGACTTCATTTTCGTTAATTTAAGTTAGTAAATAAAATATAATTATTCTGTAAAATTATTTATTTTATAAAACATTGACAACTAATTTTAAATAATTTGTTCATATCCGAACAATAACTGTAACTATCCGAACACTATTTTCGTCTAATGTTTTAAAATGTTAAGATAAGGTTATAATAATCAGCAATTTAAAAACGTGGCATATTTTTAGTTACATTTGTTCGATAAACAATAAATATAAAAGCAATGATAAAAATAATAAATTGTAGGTGTTTCAAAGGAAACCTAAAATTAACTTTAATTGGTCTGTTACTTATTGTAATTTCAGGCACTATTTACTCACAAAAAGTTTGGTCATTAAGAGATTGTATTGATTATGCCCTGGATAATAACATTCATATCAAACAAAGTGAATTAACTTCAGAAAACAACAAAATAAGTTTGTTGCAAAGCAAGTTAGACATGTTGCCAACTGTTAACGGAAGTGTATCTCACAGTTATGGATGGGGCAGATCAGTTGACCTTGCAACTTATACTTATGCAGATCAGCAAACCCAGCAAAGTTATTTTACATTTTCAAGCGATTTAACGATATTTAACGGACTGCAAAAATATAATACCATTAAGCAAAATCAGTTTGAATATCTGGCAAGTAAGTATGATTCGGATAAGATGAAAGATGATATTTCACTGAATATTGCTGCTGCTTATTTACAAATTTTATTTTATATAGAGATTGTTGCAACATCTGAGGATCAGGTTGAAATTACTAAGTTACAGATTGATAGAACAGAGAAACTTGTTAATGCAGGAACATTGCCTAAAGGTAGCTTATTTGATATTCAGGCACAAGGAGCTACAGAAGAAGTAAATTTAATAAATGCACGGAACCAGTTAAATCTTGCATATCTTGATTTATTACAATTGCTTGATAAAAGTGCCTCGGAAAGATTTGAAATAGAAAAGCCCGGACTTTCAATTACAACAGTTCCTGATTTATTACCTCCTGAACAAATTTATTCGTATGCCATACTAAATTTACCTGAAATTAAAAGTTCAGAATACAGGTTGCAAAGTGCAAATAAAGGATTAGCTATTGCACGGGGCTACAGAAGCCCGAATCTTTCATTAAGAGGTGGCTGGAATACAAGTTATTCCGACCAGATAAAGTATTCCAATCCACAGGATACTAAATATGGTGATAAAGTTCCTTTTGGTAATCAGTTTGAAGATAATCAAAATAAAACCTTACAGGTTTCTTTGAGTATTCCGATTTTTAATGGATTTCAGGTATCGTCTTACATTAGTCAATCAAAGTTGACTGCGGAAAATGCTCAATATAACCTTCAGCTTTCAAAAAATCAGGTTAGAAAGAATGTTGAAACAGCTTTTGCCGATGCTTTATCGGCATTCAAAAGTTACAATGCTAATGAAAAATCTTTAAATGCTTATACAGAGGCATTTAAATATATGGAGAAAAAATTTGATGTGGGATTGATTAATGCTTTGGATTATAATGTTGCTAAAACACAACTGACTAAAGCCAAATCAGATTTATTGTCAGCTAAATACGATTTTATTTTTAAAACAAAAATCCTGGATTTTTACATGGGAAAACCAATTACATTGGAAGAATATAAGTAATTCGGGAAATAGCCGAAATATTTTCAAAATATTTAAACTCTCCCTAATCAATAACTCTATACTCAAATTTTAAATATAGGAGTTAAAAGCACTAAAAAATAAATTACAAAAAACAAATAAAACACAATTTTCTAAATCCAAATATTAAAACTATATATTTTGGAAAAAATGATTAATTTTACAGCTCTTAAAATTAATATTAATTTACAATAAATATTTTATAAATGAAAAAGAAATCAAAAAAGAAAAAATGGTTTATATGGGGTGGGATCATTTTGATCATCATCCTTGTAATAGTGGCTATTAATAAAAAGCAAAACACAAAAGGTATAAAAGTCAGTACCGAGCTTGTTGAAAAACGAACAATTATAGAATCGGTTTCGGCAAATGGTAAAATTCAACCTGAAATTGATGTAAGTATAAGCCCGTATATTTCGGGTGAGGTAGTTGAACTATATGTAAAAGAGGGTGAAGAAGTTAAAAAAGGTGATTTTTTGGCAAAGATTGACCCTGAAATTTATATATCTAATTACGAAAGAGTAGAAGCTTCATTAAATACACAGCGGGCAAATCTTGCCAATTCTAAAGCCCGCTTAGTACAGTCTAAAGCACAATATATTAATTCAAAAAATAATTTTAAAAGAAATGAAACACTTTATAATCAAGACGTAATTTCAGCAGCAGATTTTGATGCTGCAAAATCTTCGTATGAAGTTTCAGTAGCCGAAGTTGAGGCAGCAAAAGAAAGTGTAAAAGCAGCCGAATATTCGGTGAACAGTGCGCAAGCTTCATTAAAAGAGGCAAATGAAAATCTTATAAGGACAAGCATTTTTGCTCCTAACAACGGAACGGTTTCAAAATTGAATGTAGAAAAAGGTGAGCGTGTAACAGGAGCGTCACAGTTTTCAAGCGGAACAGAAATAATGCGAATTGCCAATCTGCAGGAAATGGAAGTGAATGTTGAGGTTAATGAAAACGATATTGTAAGAGTGGCATTGGGCGATACTTCAATTATTGAGGTTGATGCTTATCTTAACAAAAAATTTAAAGGTATTGTAACAGAAATTGCCACTTCCGCCAATACTCTTGGCGTGAGCGTTGACCAGGTTACTAATTTTGATGTAAAGATAAGGATTTTAAGAGAATCGTATAAAGACCTTATTCCCGAAAATAATCCGCGTTTCTCACCACTCCGGCCGGGTATGTCGGCAACTGTTGATATTCAAACCGAAACAGCACTTAATATTTCAACTTTACCTATACAGGCAGTTACTACAAGGGCGGATACTACCGGCAAAGAAAAATCATTACGTGAAAAAAGAGAAGAAGAAAAATCCAAAAAGGAAGAAAGCAAAGAAGATGAGGAATTTCATGAATATGTATTTTTATATGATAATGGTATAGCCAAAATGCAAGAGGTTAAAACCGGTATTCAGAATAATACTTTTATTGAAATTACCGAAGGGCTTGAAGACGGACAGGAAGTTATTGTTGCTCCGTACAGAGCGGTTTCCAAAAAACTGAAAAACGGAGACGAGGTGAAAAAAGTACCTAAAAAAGATTTGTTTGCTTCGGAGGATTAATAGGTTATTT